>CAJVYN010000037.1 GCA_913009355.1 uncultured bacterium
AGTGGCCTCGGCGGAACGATTACAGCTGAGATGCTGGGCGGCACAGGGAATCTTGGATGTGCTGCGTGTCATGATGTTCACAATACGGCTAACGTTGCCAAGCTTCTACGCAAGACCAACGCATCGAGTGGGCTCTGCATGACGTGCCACGATAAGTAATAAGCAGGTACGAATGTGAACCGTTGACGGTCTGTTATTTTTGATTTTGTGGTTCGCAAACTATAACTTGGTCCGGATGAGTATAAATGTGTTGCTCTTCGGGCCAAGTTTTTGTATATAAGTAGCCCCTGCTGACGTTTTGATGTTGGCGGCAGATGGTGATGGGAACTTTTACTAATGGATACAGGGCTAATTTGACGAAAATTTGCGTATTATGAAGATTCTGAATTTTCTGTTATATAAAAGTTTGGTTGTTATCTTTGCGGTTTGGAGTGTGTGTGCATTTTCGGGGTGTCAGCCGGCAGAGAGAGAGCAGCTTCCGTTAAAGCCGGTATTTTTTCCACCTGCGCCTGATAAGCCGCGACTTCAGTTTCTCAAATCGTTTTCAGGGCCTGATGACCTTGATGCTCCCGGTCCGAGTGCCTTCGAGAAGTTCATATTCGGCGAGCCTGAAACGGAAGAGGAGATTGTAAAACCTTACGGGATAGCAATTTTCGAGGGAAAATTGTACGTCTGCGATACCGGCAAAAGAATGGTCGAGGTCCTCGACCTTAAGAATCGCACGTTCGCCTATTTGACAAAAGACCGCCGGTTGATGAATCCTGTAAACATCTACATTGACGATGACGGTACAAAATACGTAGCAGACAAGAACGCCGGTGCAGTGTTTGCTTTTTATAAGAACAATAACTTAAATGTCATATTTGGCAAGGAGTTAAAAATCAGGCCGGTTGATGTAGTTGTTCGTGGACAACGATGTTATGTTACCGATTCAGCCAGCAACCAAGTTGTTGTCTTGGATAAAACCACCGGCAAGGAGATCACTCGCATAGGCAATACAGATGACGAGGAGGGACAGTTCAGACTTATCAGTGATTTAGCTCTGGACAGAGAAGGCAATATTTACGTTACTGATAAAGTTAAAGGTCAAGTAATAAAGTTTGACAAGTCCGGAGTATTTGAGCAAACCATTGGTAGATTGGGTGACAATATAGATGAGTTTGTCAGACCCAAGGGTATAGATATTGATAGAAATGGCAGAATATGGGTGGTGGATGCTTCGACAGAGGTAGCTAAGATATATAATCCTGAGGGCCAGTTGCTGCTATTTTTCGGCCTACCAGGTAATAGTCCCGGAATGATGAATTTGCCCGCTGCGATTGCCCTGGACTATGACAATGTAGAATTGTTCCGAGAGTATGCTGTTGAAGGGGCAAATATAGAGTTTTTAGTCTTGGTTTCAAACCAATTCGGCTTGAATAAGATCAGCGTTTACGGTTTCGGCAGCTTTCCTGAACAAGAACAGCAGCAGGGGTCAGAATAGATTTTAAGGCGGCCGGACCGCCTACTCATAAAACAAGTTGAAAGGTTGTTTTTATCGTGTTCTGCCGGGCAAAGTACACGGTTGTTGGATTAGTTATTCTCGGGTTTTTATTGACGTCGGGCATAAGCTGTGACCCTGTTCGGCAACATAAGGTTCTGACTTTCTTTTTTGATGGTGTTCCACCCTTAGGAGCAGAAATAGCAAGTATTGAACAAGGTACTGTAGAAGCAGAGTCTCAAAGTTCTAAAGCGAAACAAATGTGGAAGCAGCCAGAAACAGTTTGGTTTGTGCATGAGCCAAGGAAAAACTGCAGTCTCTGTCACAATCAATTTGAGAAACGCCGGTGGGCACTGCCGAAATTGTCTAAACCTATACCTGAATTGTGCTATGACTGCCATACCGACTATACCGCATCAGCAGCCCTTGTTCATGGTCCTGTGGCGGTAGGCCAATGCCTGTTTTGTCACAATCCACACAAAAGCGAGAATGAGCATCTGTTGAAAGAACGAGAACCCATGCTCTGTTATCTATGTCACGACATAGAGATGGTTGAATCAATTCCTAATCACTCGGCGGAACTGTCGTCAAAATGCACTAACTGCCACAATGCTCATGCAAGCCCGGCAAAGAGTCTTCTGAAAACGAACCGGAAAGAGAAAGCCAATTGAAGCATAAACATGGAAGAGCACTGGGCGGCCAATACAGCAGGATAGTATATAGTGTGGCTACACAACTATCTGGGCTTAAGATTTTTTTTTTGTTTTTGTGTTTCTTTGCGCAGGTTCGGTCTTTCTGACAGGCTGTAATGTTAATATCAGAGGAAAGCAACAACCTCTTTTGAGGCACGAGCCTATAAGGGGAGAGTTGGAACTGATGGTTGAGAAGCGTACCGACGAACAAGGGACCGGTCAAAACAAGCGCAAAAGCAAAACTACAGTGCTTGAAGAGAGGTTGAAACTGAAGATGAAGGGTGACTTATACCATCCGAATTTTTTACTTTATAATGCCGCTCTCGGTATCGGGCTTACCCAACAGAGTTTTACCGCTGACGGTGACTCCGACAGAAACAGCGGTTTACTTAATGATTATAGCGTGCTTGCTCAATTGTTGCGAATGAAACCATACCCACTGACAGTTTACCTGAACAAGTCGGATGATTTAATACCCCGGAGTTTTTTGGGGTCTTTGAGAACTGAAAGACAAAGCTCAGGTATTTCACTGGCATTGCGGTCCGAAGATTGGCCTATGAGATTCCAATACAACACCAGCGAAACCAGACAGAAATCGCTGGCTCCGACGGCCAGAGACTTTTTTAACAGGGATGCAGAACGGTTCAGGTATTCCGTGACTCATGATTTTAGCGAATTGTCACATATGAGTTTCGAATTTGACAGGAATGAGGTTTTACAACGCAGTTCGGCCTCATCATCAGATTTAAAAGAAAACAGATACACGTTGCTGCACGACTTGACATTCGGCGGCGACGAACAACACAGGCTCGATTCTTTTTTTGCTTACACCGACCAGTCAGGTTCGTTCAGTTTCGAGATACTGCAGGTCGAAGAGCGTTTGAGACTTCAGCATACATCCGACTTTTTTACCAATTACAACCTCAGGTTCACAGATACCAAACAAGAAACGTCCAAGAATAACGAGATTCGCGGCCAGGCCGGTTTTGAGCACAGGCTATATGAAAGTCTGGTTACAACAGGCAATGTTTTTGCCTCAGAGTCCGACCTTGATAACCAGGGTAAACTTACACAGCGCGGCGGTGGGCTTGGTTTTAATTACCGAAAGAAGAATCCTTGGGGTACATTGCTCAGTACATACACGGTAAATCTTAGTCGGAGCGACCAAACAGGCGGAAGTGGTACAGGAATTGTGATTGACGAATCACATGTTTTTACCGACCCGCTACCCATAACCCTGGACAGAGTAAACATCAATACATCAAGCATTGTGGTAACAGACAGCACCGGACTTGATATATATACTTTAGGCGACGATTACACCATTACAGAAATAAACGGGCGGATAAGACTGAATGCAACTACCTTGGGAACCATACCTCCTAACATTGGCGATGGTGAGACGCTTTTTGTAGATTACACTTTTTTCATTGAGCCTAAAAGACAGGAAGATGTGCTTCGCCAGAACTTTACTGTAAGAGAACGATTCGACAAAGGCCTGTCATTATACTATGCTTATCAGCGACAGGATGAAAAGGTCAGCTCAAGTGTTACTGAAATTACACCTGATGAGTTTAAGACTAATACATTTGGCGCAGAATACGTCAAGAAGGCCCTTTCGCTGCTGGCTGAGTATAGCAAACAAAACTCAACGCAGATTTCCTCCACGCATAAACGCCTTGAAGCCAGATATAGCTGGACTATAGACGACGATACAAGAGCAAGCGTGCTGGTATCAAATCAATGGCTGTATTTTGGCGAACCAGAAAATTATGACATCGTAGTTTTCAGAGCCGGCGGTGAAATATTCAGCAGGTTAACAGATAAGTACAATGTTTCGGCTCGATTCGACTATCGGAACGAAGATGATAGCAGGTTTGGTATCACTGAAGGGGTTCAACTGACCTCTGAATTGCAATATAACTATCGCCGGTTAAGCGTTACCACAGGTGTGGAGTTAAGCTTGCTTAAGCGCAGAGATGATGAAATCAACAGCAGCTTTCTGTATCTTCGACTAAGACGCTTTTTCTGATTATAATAAGGTAATGTAAAATAGCTGTGAAAAACCAAACCCAAAAACATCTTGTCGTTGTCGGATTATACACTTTAGGTTTTGTGTCGATGTTGTTTTGCACGGGATGCAGCAGGCCTCGCGGCGAACTGTTCCTGCTGCCGGAAGCCCCCCTTGTTTGGCCCAAACCGCCCGAGAAACCGCGAATCAGATATGTGGGAACACTATCAACCGAAGCCGATTTAAAAAAGGAAGTTTCATGGGTACAGAGTTTAGGTGAGATACTCTTTGGTAAGAAGAAAACGGGTGTTTTAGTAGGTCCTTACGCTGTTGCCATTGACCGGGATGATAGATTGTTTGTGACTGATGCTTCTGCTGCCGTGGTACACGCATTCGATCTAAGTACGCGAGAATATAAACAATTTGCGAATCTTGCAGATGGAGAGAAACTGCTGAAACCGGTTGGTTTGACAATAGTTGACAATCAGATTTATGTTGTTGATAGTGTGCTGCATAAGGTTTGCGTCTTTGATAGAAATGGCAAATTCTTATTTTCTTTCGGCCAGGAGCGGTTGAAAAGACCTTCCGGAATAGCTTATTGGGCAGCTGAACAGAGGATATATGTGGCAGACACCGCCGGCCATGTTATAAGCGTATTTGACAAAGATGGCAAATTCATATACGAAATCGGTTCGAGAGGTTTGAAACCGGGCATGTTCAATTTTCCAACTCATTTATGGATTGATAATTCAGGCCGATTATATGTCAGTGATACATTAAACTACAGAGTTCAGATATTCACAAGTGAAGGCAAGTTCCTCAAAATGTTCGGTCAGCAGGGAGATCGCCCTGGTAACTTTGCTCATCCGTGCGGGATTGCTACAGATACTTTCGGTAACATCTATGTTACAGACCGACAGTTTGAAAATGTCCAGATTTTCGATAGTAACGGCCAAATCCTTATGGCATTCGGTCAGGAAGGTGACAGACTCGGTGAATTCTGGCTGCCAGCGGGCATCTATATAGATAATCACGATAGAATTTATGTTGCCGATTCGTTCAATAAAAGAGTGCAGATATTTGAACTCCTGGAGGAAGCAGAACGATGAGGGCTATATGGGCTGGAATAATAGGAGTATTCGTAATTGCTGTCCTGTTGCGCTCGGCGGTGGCAGCCTCAATTATAGGGACACCACACGATTTATCGCCAATGGGGGAAGAGGATGCCTGTCACTACTGCCATACCCCTCACGGAGCGTTGGCAGGGACGCCATTGTGGAATCACGAACTTTCTACGGCTGTTTACCAAATCTATCAAAGCTCGTCTTTGGATGCTGAGCCAGGTCAGCCAACCGGTCCCAGCAAGCTGTGCCTTAGCTGTCATGACGGTACTGTGGCGTTGACCCAAACGATAAGCGGCGGCTCCGGTGGAGGCACTTATATGCCCCCCGGTGCAGCGAATCTTGGGACGGATTTGTCGGACGACCATCCAATCAGCTTTGTTTATTCCGCCGCACTGTCAGCAGAAGATGTTCAGATACGGCAACCAAGCACTCTGCCCGAGCAGCTCAAACTTGACAGGTCGAGCGAATTGCAATGTACCACCTGCCATAATCCTCATGACAACCAGTACGATAACTTTCTTGTTATGTCCAATTATCGTTCAGAAATATGTGTAAGCTGTCATGATTTATATGGATGGACAACTTCAAGCCACGAAAGTTCAACTGCTTCGGTACTCGGTTCGAGCGACTCATATTTGCAAAACAGCGACTATGTAACAGTTGCTGATAACGGTTGTCTAAGTTGCCACAGGCCCCATTCGGCTGGTGGGAGTGAACGACTGCTCCATTTTGACAAGTCTGAAGATAATTGTCTGAACTGCCACGACGGCTCAGTAGCACAAACTAATTTAGAAAACGACCTTGCCAAGCTGAGCCGACACGATGTAGTTAGCTATCAAGCTGTCCACGATCTGAAAGAATCGCCAACAACATCACCAAGACATGTTGAATGTGTTGATTGCCACAATCCACACGCCATTCAGGATACAGCTGCGCAGGCGCCGGCAGCGCCTGGTGTGATGCGGGGGGTTACCGGTGTAACAGCAAGCGGGGGCGATACACAAAAGGCTCAATACGGGTACGAAGTGTGCTTCAAGTGTCACGGGGATAACCCGAGCCGGGTCGAATCCACGATTACCAGACAGATAACGCAGACGAATACACGATTAGAGTTTGACCTGTCCGGACCTTCTTTTCATCCTGTTGTCTCGCCGGGTGTAAACCAAAATGTTCCCAGTCTAAAATCGCCGATGACCGTGGCGACTATTATCTACTGCACCGACTGTCATAATTCAGATAGTGCTTCAGGTACGAAAGGCCCTCACGGTTCTAACTATCCAAACCTTCTCGCTTATCGTTACGAAACAGCGGATTATACGCGGGAGAGCGAGTTTGTATATGAGCTTTGCTACAAATGTCATAGCCGAAACAGCATCTTAAATGATGAAAGCTTCCCCTCGCACAGGAGACACATAAAAAAAGCCCCTTGCTCAGCCTGTCATGACGCACATGGCATTAGTTCGGCGCAGGGGACGACTACAAATAACAGTCATCTGATAAATTTCGATACATCCATTGTCAGTGCAGACACAATGAGCGGGCGCCTGGAGTTTGAGGATCTGGGCGTATTTAAAGGGCGATGCTACCTGAGATGTCACATGAGAAGACATTCGCCGAAGTCCTATTAGCAGAGGGAAGACTATGATTGTTTCTTATGTACAGTTGAAGTTAACATAAACCATATCTTGCAACAGGTTGTGGTGCATGATAAAATCAGAAAATTTAGTATAACAGGTGGAACTATGAGAACAAAAACTATCGTGAAAGCTTTGATAGGTGTACTTGTCATTGGTGGCGGTATAGGATATTTTATGTATCAGGCTATGCAGTCTTCGTGGTCGTATTATTATTCGGTGGATGACCTCTCGGTCAACAGCTCTGCGGCTAAAAATCATTCCCTTCGAATTGCCGGTACAGTTAAACAGGGAAGCGTAACTCGTGATTTACAAAAAATGCGTTTGACTTTTACATTGGCCGGCTCTAAGGCCGAGGTGCCGGTTCACTACGAAGGCCCGGTTCCAGACAATTTTGCTGAAGGCAAGGAAGTAGTTGTAGAAGGGCGGTTGGATACAGCCGGAGTTTTCAGGGCGGAGACGCTCATGACCAGGTGCGAATCGAAATATAAAGCGAAAGTGAAGTAAATAATGGCTGAATTAGGACGGTTTGCCCTGCTTCTTGGGCTTTTTTTAAGCGGTTATGCGGTTTTAGTCGATCTCTTAGGGGCCTGGAGAAAAGATCTCGGCTTGGTTAAAAGCGGACGCAATGCAACGGTTGCGGCTCTGATTTGCCTTACTGTTGCGATAGCAGTTCTTTGGGGCTTATTGGTCAGATGTGATTTTAGCATTAGCTATGTTGCCGAACATACATCCAGAGCATTACCGCTTGCGTATAGACTAAGTGCATTATGGGCTGGTGCAGCAGGATCTCTTCTGCTTTGGTTATGGCTGCAGGTTGGTTTTGCAGCGATGGTTTTTAACAAAATCGACGAAAAGGAAAAAGTGTTTACTGCAAATGCACGCGCCTCTGTCAATTTTGTCAGCGTTTTCTTTTTTATTATCTTGATACTGGATAAAAGTCCGTTTGCTTTGTCCGTTCCGGTTCCTGCCGACGGAGCGGGAATGAATCCTCTTTTGCAGCATCCCGCAATGGTTTTACATCCGCCTACACTGTTTATTGGTTATGCAGCTCTTATAATTCCTTTCGCCTGGGTTTTTGCAGCTCTGAAAGATAATGAAAAACAGGGCTTGAGTCCTCTTTTTATTCAGGCCCGCAACTGGACTTTGATTGCGTGGCTGTTTTTAACTATCGGGATTGTGCTTGGCGCATGGTGGGCTTACGAGGAGCTTGGATGGGGAGGGTATTGGGCGTGGGACCCTGTTGAGAACTCTTCGCTTATGCCGTGGTTAACCGCTACGGCTCTGCTGCACTGCTTCAGGACATATAAGCCTCGCACTGCAATTGCACGGTGGCTGACGGTTCTAAGCCTCGTTACTTTCAGTTTATGCATTTTCGGGACATTCCTTACAAGATACGGATTGGTTTCAAGCGTTCACGCATTTCCAGAGCCGGGTCTTGGGATTTTGTTTCTGGTACTGCTGGTTCACATATGGGTCATGGCGGCGGTATTGTTGTGGCGAAAATACAGGTCTGAACCCATTGACTCACAGGTAACCGGCCTGCCCGGTAGAAAATTTATCAGATTAAACAACTGGCTGATGGTTTTACTTACATTCGTAATACTTACAGGTACTTTGTTCCCGTTCCTTAGCGGTCTTTTCACTGAACAAAAAATCAGCCTTAAACCCGATTATTTCACAAAAATTACCGCTCCGCTTGGGTTGGCGCTGCTGCTGCTTCTGGGTATGTGCCCGTATCTGCTGCGGAACGGCATCAGCAAAAACTGGCGGATGTTCGGCGTGGTGATTGTCAGTATAACCACAGTTATAGCATGGCTGCTGACAAAGGGGCTGGCGGTACCATTTTTTATCATCTGCGGATTTGCAGCCATTAATCTTACGGCTGATATTTTCAATAACGGTTCGGGAATGGGAAAGGACACACAAACTGTCAGACCACGCAAAACTCTGCGATGGTATGGCGCCAGAATCGTACATATCAGCGTTGTGTTGATATTTATTGGTATCACTGGCTCCAGCGCATACGAAATTGAAAAACAAGCTGCATTAAGTCCCGGTGAGAGCGTAGCTATAGGGAAATTCAACGTTAAGTTTGGAGGACTTAAAACAGACCGTGGTCCCAACTACACCGCGATGATAGCGGATATTACTGTCAGCAAGGACCAGGAACCGGTTGCCAGACTAAATCCTTCACTTGCCTTTTACTCCGATAGCGGAAAGCAAGCCAGTGAAGTTGATATTAAAAGGTCGCTGGGCAGTGATATCTACATCGCCCTTACAGCAGTGGACAGAAATAGCGAGTTGGTGAACCTTAGAATGCTTATAAAACCTCTAATAAACTGGATTTGGATTGGCAGTGCCGGTTTAGTACTTGGAACCGGCCTTGTGTTAATTTCCTTTTACAGGCGCAGCAGAACAGTATAATGATGGGTAAGGATGAATAAATGAGCTATGCAAAATGGATTCTGTTAGCTGTATGTGTGGTCTTGATTGTTTGGCCGTTACTGTCGAAACAATCAAACCGAACAGGTTCAGATTAAGGAGTGTCGTCTCTTTTGAAACATTTTTTTGCAATAATATTAGCGATTGTTTTGCCGGCAATATGTTTAGCGGAAGATAAAACCGAGTCAGTATCCTCAGCGGTATTGGTTGTAAAAGTAATCGACAGTACCACCAAAGGCTGTTCTGTGCTTGGCGATGCGGTTATTGTCAGGATATACGAGCATAAAGAATTGAAAAAAACCCTGCGAGGTCGCCTTGATGCCGATGGCAAAGCGATTTTCGACGGTGTCGCTGTGAGCGATTGCCTGACTGCCTTTGCCAGTGTAACACACGAAAACGCAAAGTTCAGTGCTTACGTGGTTAAACTCAAACCAACACAAAAACAGTTTACTGCCAATATTCATATTTTTGACGTCTCTTATGAAAAAACCAAGCTGTCAGTTCAGACGCATCATTTTATAATAAAGCAAAAAGATGATTCTCTTGTGGTGACAGAGTATATGCAACTTATAAATACATCGGGTATGGCAGTAGGTTCGGAGAAGAAAGACAGCAAGGACAGAACTGTTGTTTTAGAGGTAATGCTGCCAAGAGGATTTAAGAATTTTAACTCTTCCAGCTATCTTATCCAGGATACTTCATATTTAACTGAAGATGGTTTTTATGTAACCGCAGTTGTGCCGCCGGGTGAACACCAGCTTGTTTTTTCATATACTCTTGACATAAACTCCGAGACGATGGATATCGTAAAGAAAATTTCTTTACCAACCGCCAGCTTTGTACTTTTTTCGCAATTAGGCCGTGGAAACATACAACAGTTTGGCGATGCTGATGGTCAGGTCGTTCTGGCTGATGGGGCCATGGCGGAGTACTATAACCGAACCGACCTGCCCGCAGGAACGGCAATCGCATTCAAAGTTGCCGGGCTCAGCTTCAATACAGAGAGAACTTCATGGATAATCGTAGCAGTGGTTTTTGTGGTAATAGCAATCCTGGCGGTTTTGAGGTTGCGGTCCACGAAAAGTCAGGTTTAAAACGGTATGGTTTTTAAGTTATAGTCGTTATGAGCAAAAGAGCACAAAGTAATTGCAAAGACGAACCTGTAATAGCTATTACTTCGGTAAACAAAGCGTTCGGTTCAAGGCTGGTCTTGAAGAATATTGACCTTCATGTTGACCGGGCACAGGGAGTTTGTATATGTGGCGTTAACGGTGCGGGGAAAAGCACATTGCTTCGTATAATTGCAGGCCTGTTAAGACCGTCGCAGGGCACGGTAAGACTTTGTGGACTCGATGTTAACTCAGAGCCTGAAAAAGCCAAGGCACAGCTTGGCGTAATATCGCACAAAAGCATGTTGTATCCCGCTCTGAGGATTTTTGAAAATCTGTTGTTTTTTGCCAAGCTCTATGATGTTAAAGACAGCCATGATAGAGTCAGGGAACTTCTTGAAGACCTCGGACTTTCATCTTATCGCTATGACAGAACTGACGTGCTTTCCCGCGGGATGCTTCAGCGCTTAGCCATAGCCCGTGCGATAGTACATCGCCCGGCTGTTCTGCTTGCGGACGAACCTTTTACCGGCCTTGACAGAGAGGCCAGCCGGCATCTTATCAGCAACTTTGACAAGTTTCGAGCCGGTGGAGGTACGCTGCTAATGACAACCCATGACACCAGGCTGGCACTTCAGTGCTGCAACCGAGTAGTGGTTCTGGATAAAAACCGCTTTATTTTTGACGCTGAGACCAGCCAAATAGACACCGGCCGTTTTGCGGAAGATTACCTGTCGTATGCGAGGGGCCGAAATTGAACTACTTCTGCAAGAGTCTGTGGGCGATATTTGCCAAGGATATTGTTACGGAATTCAGGTCCAAGCAGGTTTTGCCCACTATGATAGTACTTGGAATGCTCATAGCATGGGTACTTCGCATTGTTTCAGAAGCAGCATCGCTGAGCACCACCGTCATTGGCCCGGCAGTCCTGTGGATAGCATTTTTGTTCTCCGGACTTCTGGCACAAGAACGTTCGTTTGCTGTCGAGGAGCAGGAGGACTGCATTGCCGGCTTACTTCTGGCTCCCGTCGATCCGGGAACAATTTATATCGCAAAGCTGTTCACAAATATAATAATGCTGTGTGTTTTCGAGCTTGTGGTAGTGCCGGTGATCTTTTTAACTTTTCAGCTCAGTGTTGCCGATAAATGGTTTGAGTTCATAACTGTTTTATTGTTAGGAAATATCGGCATATCCTGTGTTGGGACGTTATTTTCTGCGATGGTGCAGCTTTCACGCATCCGCGGATCCCTATTGAGTGTGCTCGTTCTTGTGATACTTATGCCGATGATGATACCAGCGACCTTTGCGTTACTTTTGCTGTTTGGAGCAATCCCTGGAGAACTTGCTGGCTCCGGCACCCTGGCTTTGGTGGGCAATTTCAAAACAGCTATCGGCTATATGGTAGCGTTTGATGCGGTCTATACTGTTACCTGCTGGTTGCTATTCGGTTTTGTGGTACAGGAATAGGAGAAATGAAATGCGACGAATTTTGATTTTGCTAACGCTTGTCCTGCTGTTACTGGCAATGTGGATAGCACTTACAGCCGGCCAGGTGGCGCCGATTAAACGCAATATCATTTACGCGCATATTCCAAGCGCGATTTGCGCATTACTTTGTTTTGTAGTATTATTCGTCGCCGGATTTGGTTATCTGCGGACAGGTAAGCCGGGGTGGGATTATGTCGCTGCGGCATCTGCAGAAGTGGGCCTGGTGTTCGCTACGGTTCTGAATGCAACCGGCTCGATTTTCTCACGAGCCGAGTGGAATATCTGGTGGACCCCCAGCCCCCGGCTGATTAGCTCTGCTGTCCTGTGGTTTTTATGTGTGGTTTACCTTATATTGCGAGCGAGCATACAGAGCTATCACCGGCGAGCACGCATCTGCGCGGTGTTTGGCATAATAGCGGTTATTGACGTACCGCTCGTTATTATCAGCGCCCGTTTCATACCCGATATTCATAGAGCAAACTTCAGCTTCGACTCGGTGTGGCAGGGCACAAGTTTGGGCTTGCTTGTCCTGGCTAATTTCTTTTTGGCTGCTCTGCTCATCTGGCTTAAGACGGATATATTGCAGAGCAAAGCCCTGCTGGAAAACGAATTGAACTATTAGTGGAGGCAGTTCCATGTTTTATCTTTGTCTTGCGGTATCAGTTGCCTGGCTCACTTTTTTCATCTATTTATTTACTTTGGATCGGCAGGTTAGAGACATTCGTCGGCGATTGGATGCTCGAGAAGCAAATCCGCCCCGGCAATAGTGGACAGCTACGTGTAATCTGTATTTCGGTCGTTTAAAATCCCTACTACCCCTACAGCCGTTACCAAAGTTGCACCTCACTATACAATACCGATACTTTATCCGGTTTTCAACTTATACGCCCCTCCCATAAAGTCGATGGACAAACAAATCTAACTGTTTGTTTATAGAAATCCTTTATGAGATTCATAAAACTTAAAGTGGGGCAGGTGATAAAAAAGTGTTTTTTCTCGGGGGATGCACCATGCTCAAATTCTGAAGCTGGTTACCGGACTGCCGTTCTTGTAGCCGCTATCGTGGTTATGCCCTTGACCCTGGTTGCAAGTGGGAACTCCCAAACGCCCTTTACCACGTTCGAGGCTCCCAGTGGTAACCTGGATACGGACGTTACCATCCATCACTTTAAGATGTCCTGTGGTAACTGCCATGAGCTTCTGTCGGCTGCTCTTCCCGACGGCTCCGAGGGAAACGGGAATTTCGGAAAGGTAACTGGTAACATAAATAAGTTATGTACTCAATCCGGCTGTCACAATCTTGAAGCATCTCTTAACCATCCTGTGGGAATTGCGCCGAAAGATAAGGTTCCAGCGGATATGCCTCTTGACAGTCGTTCGCGGATAACCTGTTTGACCTGTCACGACGAGCAGAATTTTTCATCTGGTTTATCCGCAGGTGGTAGTAGCAACAAGAATATGCTGCGTCGTCCTGCCGGTATCCGGCTGTGCGCTGCCTGTCACGCTGAAGGTTCACGAACCCTGTTAGAACAATCACATTGGCTGTTTTCGACACGTGCGCACCTTGACTCAATAAACCCGCAATTTCCATCTAACGAGAATTACGTTCAATTTGTCGGTAGAATAGATACTGAGTCGCGTATGTGTCTTAGTTGTCATGAAGATATATCGGTGTCAGTGCCGTCTGATAACGAAACGCCGCGTCAAAAGAGGATTCGCTGGAAACGCATGTCAAACCACCCGATTGGGATGGCCTATGGAAATGTAGCTTTGCGACGGCCCGGCCACTATCAGTATCCCATATTTGACCAGCGAATCAGACTTTTTAATGGACGGGTAGGTTGTGGCAGTTGTCACAGTCTTTACGCACGAACGGAAAAGAACCTTGTTATGCGCTATGGAAGAGGTGGTTTGTGCCTGGCGTGTCATAATAAATAGGGATTTACTTTCCCGGTATTTTCACTTCCACCGTTTGGTTCTCATCCAATGCTATGGAGCGTACGCCTTGCAATATTTTCATCTTGGCTGTGTCTGGCTCACCGACTTTGACTGTGTACGTGCCATCCTTGAAAACCTTTGGGCGAAACGACGTACCCTTGATACGCAGGGTATAGACGATTTCGCGGTTCTGCTCATCGATGACCTGTATTACCGGGTCGGTTATGCCGCTGACCTTAATTGTAGGAAGCCACGCCGCCGCCTTGCGGGCGTAGTTGTCGGTTTGCTTAATTGTGATTGGCCAGCCGATGTACTGCTTGGCGTCAGGCTTCGACGGGTCCTGCCACCGCGGCCAGCACTCAATCGTAATCGTACGCTGATTCCTGTTGAATTTCACAATACCATAGCCCGGCGCACGGGCGTAGAGATTGATGGGTTTGTACCCTGAGATGATAGGGTTTGCCACGGCATAGACGGTCATGTGATTGCTAAATCCGTCCAGATAATCGCCAGTGTACTTCAGAGAGCCGGGTTTACGGTTGCCTCCGGGCATCGGCGGGAACCAACGCCGCGGCCACATGTTCGCAATGGACGGCACGCACAGGGCAAAACCGGCGTCGTTCCAGTCGTCGATGCCGTACTGGATAGTACTGCCCAGATGCTGGTCGCCAGCGATATGGAATGCAAAGCCGCGACGCATCTGACGCAGCGCCTTGTTACGGCCGGTTTGCGGCCAGCCGTTGGAGTCCATATCGGTTGCACGCACATCATCCTTCGGATATTCACCGGGGCGCGTAATTTTCAACCTCGGCATTATCCTGCTGTTTAAGGCCTTTCTTGGTAGTGTTGCAAGGTTGCTAAAAATCGTCTGCGACAGTACCACCTTCATCCACACCCCATCGCCCCAGTCCGCCGACCAGTTGCGAAGAAATTTGAGCTGTCTGTCACCGAGCAGCACCGCACCGGGTACGTCGGCTTCCTTTGTTGCATCGAAGCTGGGGTTCTGGGCCCAGCCGTTGATGACTTTGGCTTTTGGAAGCATAACCGTTGGTGATGACTTGAACTTGCGGTCCTCGATGATGGCAAAGCTTACGCCGCCGTAGTTTATTGAGGTATAGTAAACACCAATTCCCTGTTCCACGGGCCTCGGGTCGTACGGGTCGGGCAGATGGCTGGTCTGCGTGCGTTCGACCATATTGACCCATTCCGGAGGCATAACGTAGCCGCCGTCATCCATAGTTTTGGCGGCACGGCCGCCCGCTCCCCAGAGGTTGGCCTGATAGATGTCGTGATCGTCTGGAAGACAGATGCTGGGACGGTCACGCATCAGATCCCTGTATACCCAGCCGAACAGATACCATTTGCGAAGGTAACTCAAGCAGGCTGTCTCCAGCGGGCTGCGCTGGTAACCATAGCCGCCTATGCTCTCATAAATCTGGTCGCCGGTAAAAACCAGTACGTCCGGCTTCTGAAGTTTGACATACCTGACTATATCATTACCGGGGAAGCCCATATCACCGTTGCCGGTAAATGCAGCTACGACTATTGTCTCTTTGTTGACCGGCTCACGGCGAATAGTACCGCGGAAGTAATAATCTTTAGGCTTGTCGTCAGGGCCGATTAGCGCATAGGCCAGGCGGTAGGGTGTATCGTATGAAGCGTCCCACTTTTCAATGCGAAAAGTGGCGGTGCGGGCGAGTTTATCGATTTTCGCTTCACTAATGGTATTCCAGTTGTTGCTACTGTTTTTGCGAACCTGCAGGCGGACAGATTGAGAGTCTTTCTCGCCTATGGGCGGCATTTGAGCGGTCATTTTCAGAACGCCTTGGCTTAATGTGTACTGGGAAAAGAGGACAGGGCCGAATATCCGGTCATTATGAGTCTCGACCTTACTTCCAGAAATCTTCCAATCGCGGAACCAAAATTGTGCG
>CAJVYN010000038.1 GCA_913009355.1 uncultured bacterium
GCTCTTCCGTTCTTGTTGCTGACCTTATCTACAGGGTTTTTCTCGATGCAGACCTGGCTTTGGTCGATTTGGCCGTCTTTGCCGATTCTGTTTCGCCAGGCCTTTGAATTTGCCGAAAGAGCGATTCTGTAGATGTAAGCGCCTGCCTTTTTGCCATTGAGCTTTTCGACGTTTCGCCACATCCCTAACAGAGCATACTGCAGGGCCTCAGTGAAAAGCTCCCTGTCGCCGGTCAGCTTCCAGAGAACAGACGTTAAAAACCCTGCATATTCAGCTCTTACCTGCTTGAAAATCTGCACCCGCCTGGCATACTTCATTCACTACTCGCTAATTTCGGTAACAATCGAACATATTCAGCTTCCACTACATAATAACCGCCGAGAGTTGATATTGTGTAAAGCTTTTTGCGCAAAAAAGACCCCCAGTGAAACTGGGGGCTAACCATATTTGAGATTGCTTCGTCCCGACCTGTCGGGCCTCGCAATGACTAAATGTTGAACTCAAATTTTTTGCCGGTCAGTTGCTCGTAGGCCTCGATGTATTTATCGCTGGTCTTTGTTACAATATCATCAGGCAATTCGACTCCCGGCCCTGATTTATCGAAGTTTATACTCTCAAGGTAATTGCGAACAAACTGCTTATCGAAACTTTCCTGGTCTCTGCCCGCTTCATAAATATCGGCAGGCCAGAACCGTGAAGAGTCCGGCGTCAAAACCTCATCAATCAAAATAATTCTGCCATTAACAATACCCCACTCGAACTTGGTATCAGCTAAAATTATCTCTTTGCTCTCGGCATACTCGCTTGCCTTTTTGAAAATCTCCATACTCTTGTCCCGCACATAATGAGCCTGCTCTTGGCCGATAGTATCGACACATCGCTCGAAACTGATATTCTCATCGTGCTCGCCAAACTCGGCCTTGGTGGCCGGCGTAAATATTAACTCCGGCAGTTTTTCGCACTGCTTTAAGCCGGCCGGCAGCTTCACTCCGCAGACGCTTTGGGTCTGTTCGTATTCCTTCCAGCCTGAGCCTGCCAGGTACCCGCGCACCACGCACTCAACCGGCAGAACGTCAACTTTTTTAACTAACATACTTCTCCCTGCCAACTGGTCAGCGCAATCGCAGAACGGCTGAGGAAATTCATTTACATCGTCGCTGATTAAATGGTGCTCTATCTCACCTCCGAGAAAATCAAACCAGAATCTCGATATTTGTGTTAAAACAATACCCTTACAGGGTATGCCGTTAGCCATAACCACGTCAAAAGCGCTTATCCTGTCGGTCGCCACTATCAGCAGCTTGTCGCCGGCATCGTATATGTCACGAACCTTGCCTCGCTTTGGTTCCTGTCCTGCTATATTGGTTTGTAAAATAACTTTCGCCATAATAATTACTCCTCTTGCTGAATTCGACAATCTACATATTCAAATATCTTTTTTTTAACCTTCTCAACATCTTCGGTCTTCGGCAAAAAATCAACTATTTTTTCCAAAAATCTGCGTTGTTTTATCCGCTTCAATGTTGTTGTGAAATTAACATCATAGACCCAGCCAAGCTGACAAAGCTTCATATCATTCCATGTCTGCAACATATTATAATCGATTTTTTGACCGTCCAGGATTCTATCAACGACTTGCTCCGAATAGCCCGGCTCATCCGGCAGCTCCACTTCGAGCATAAATTCCTGCGGATTGAGTCTGTGCTGTTTGTAGTATTCGGTTACCACATAAAATACGTCCAGCTTATCAGCGTCCCGTATCAGTTTCGAAAACAGCAGGCACTGGCCGTCTAAATCTTTCGGCAGCTCTTTGGCGCCGTGATATTCAATCGCTTTTTCTATTAGTTGTTTTTCTTTTCTCTCAACCCGTTCAAGCACCTTTGCTTCGTCGAGAACCTCTAAGCCCAGCAGGCAATGGTTTATACTTCTGGTGTCGTTATATGTTCGGTATTTGACGAACTGTTCGAACCGCCCGATATCGTGAAAAAGTGCGATTACCTCACTTAGCCGCTTCTGATTGTCTGAGAAGTCAAGCTCATCAGC
Source organism: uncultured bacterium (assembly GCA_913009355.1). Lineage (GTDB taxonomy): Bacteria > Planctomycetota > Phycisphaerae > Sedimentisphaerales > Anaerobacaceae > CAJVYK01. Next base: position 2,044 of record CAJVYN010000038.1, read on the forward strand.
CAGATACAGCATCTCTTCACAGGTCCGCAGACTGTGCCGCTCTTTTAATTGCAGGTTGGCATTGACGAACTCATCGTTTCCGTAAAGGCCGGCCACATAATCATCGAACCATGCCCTGAAATTTTTTAGCTGTTCTTGTTCCATAGTTTTTTGTTTTGTATTTTTTTGAACGTGTAATTATACTTAATCGGCGGCAGAAGTAAAAGAGTAAGGAGAAAAAGATGCCTACGGTTAAAGATATCATTGTCAGGAAACCGTCCGATGACCAAATCGCAGTCTGTAAGGCCTGGCCGATATGGAAGAGTGAGCCGAGCACTTTCGATTGGGAATACACCGAGAAAGAGACCTGCTTTCTAATCGAAGGTAAGGTGACGGTGACGGATGATAAGGATTCGGTAAGTTTCGGGCCAGGCGACCTCGTAATTTTTCCCTGCGATTTGGAATGTACCTGGCACGTTACCGAAGCTGTAGCAAAGCACTACAATTTCGGCTGACAACTTCGGTTACCAGCCAGTTCTTCGCCCTCCAGCCGAGCCACCACTGCCGCTCCGCAGGCGTCTCCCCACACGTTTACACTCGTTCTGCACATATCCAGCAGCCTGTCAACAGCCAGGACCATTCCTATCCCTTCCAGCGGCAGACCAACCGCCTTGAGTACGATAACCATTGTTACCAGCCCCGCTCCGGGAATCGCCGCCGCTCCTATGGATGCAAGAGTTGCGGTCAGCATAATGACTAATTGCTGCCATAAAGTCAAATCGATACCGTAGGCCTGAGCGATAAACATCGCCGCCACAGCTTCGTACAAAGCCGTGCCGTCCATATTCACCGTGGCCCCCAGCGGCAGTACAAAACTTGCGATCTTATTGGATACGCCCGCTTTTTTTTCCAGACAATCCATCGTAATCGGCAGTGTCGCTGCACTGCTGGCTGTGCTGAAAGCTGTCGCAACAGCGCTGAACATGTCCTTGATAAATCGGGCTGGCGAATATCTGCCGAAAACACTCAGCAGAATCGGCAGCGTTATGAATGCGTGAATCCCCAGCCCCAAAACCACTGTAGCCATATACACCGCTAACGGCTTTATTACCGCCAGACCCATTTGGCCTATCGTACAGGCCATCAGTGCAAATACGCCCAACGGCGCCAGCCGCATAATCCAGTCGGTAATCCTCAGCATAACGGCGTTAAGGGCCTCGAACAGAGTCACTAACGGCTTGGCTTTTTCGCCAACACTGCTAAGAGCAACACCTAAAAGCAGAGAGAAGAATATAATCGACAACACTTTATCTTCCGCCATCGATTTGAACAGGTTTTTCGGAACAATATCCGTAACGATAGAAACCACCGAAGGTGTTACCGCCTCGACGTTCGTTTCCATTCCCAATTCCACACCTGCCCCGGGCTTTAGCACATTAACCAGAATAAGTCCGACACCCACTGCTAACAGCGTAGTAGCCATATAATAAACGAATGTCCGAAGCCCAATTTTGCCTAAGTTGCGGATATTGCCGATACTTACGACCCCGGCTACCATTGAGGCCATAATCAAAGGGATAATAATCATCCTGAGCAGCCGAATAAACAGGTCGCCGACAATCTTGACATGCTTGGCCTTTTCCCCCAATAAAAGACCAGCCGCCACTCCTGAAATAATAGCGATAAGAATCTGGGTATGTATCTTTAATTTCAAGTTAAATCCTCAAACTGACCGATTTACGGCCCAAAATTGCTATAACTCATTATTTAATAATATGTTCCGTAAAACAAAAAACAATCAAAAAGCCATCCCGACTTTGTCGGGATTCCGCAATTTTGATTTTTAATCTTTGATTTTTGACTTTTCAAACTGGCCATTGGTCAGTTTGAGTATTTACTTGTGGTGTTATGGCAATCGTATTACAATACTCCGGCGTTTGGCCGATTGAGTTGTACGTAAAACCTTAATTAAAAAACAGTTTATTTATGGAGTTGAAAGCGGAACAATGAATGAACAGAGGATTAAAAAAGAAATAGACAGACGCAGCTTTCTGCGTTCCACCGCCGCAGTAGGGGCCGGATTGGTATTATCACCGTCTGTATTTGGGCAGACAGCTAAGGGCAAAAAAGCTGACGATATAAATGTTGCTTTACTCGGCGTCGGAGCGCAGGGGCAGGTACTGCTGGACGCCTGTCTGAAGATTCCGGGCATTCGTTTTAAAGCGGTCTGTGACATCTGGACCACTTACAATCAGAAACGGGTCTCTCGTTTGCTGAAGAAGTATCGCCAGGAACACAATGTTTATGTGGACTACCGGGAAATGCTCGATAAGGAGAAGAACCTCGATGCGGTGATAATCGCTACGCCCGACTTCTGGCACGCCGAGCACGCAATTGCCTGTTTGAAGGCTGGCTTGAATGTCTATTGCGAAAAAGAGATGTCCAACACTCTTGAATCGGCAAAGAAAATGGTGCAGACCGCTAAGCAGACCGGCAAGCTGTTGCAGATTGGCCATCAGCGCCGCAGCAATCCGCGTTATATTTACTGCTATGAGAAGCTCATAAATGAAGCGAAAATCCTTGGCCGTATTACTACCATCAATGGGCAGTGGAATCGGGCGGCCCGACCGGACCGGGACATGCCTGTAAAATACGATATTGACCAGCAGACTCTGGCAAAGTATGGTTTCAAATCGATGCACCAGTTTCTCAATTGGCGGTGGTATAAGGGCCTGGGGGGCGGCCCCATTGTTGACCTCGGCTCGCACCAGATAGATATATTTAGCTGGTTCCTCGGCGCAAATCCCAAATCCGTTATGGCCGGCGGCGGTACGGACTACTACGATAAGAAGACCCACGAATGGTATGACACGGTACAGGCTATTTACGAGTATGAAACTGCTCAGGGAACCGTCAGGGCGTTTTATCAGACCATTACCACCAACAGCAACGGCGGCTATTATGAAACCTTTATGGGTGACCAGGGAACGCTGAAGATATCCGAATCCGTCAGCAGAAGCGATATTTATCGTGAACCATCAGCGCCGGACTGGGACAAATTGGTCGAGACGGGCTATTTGAAAGCGCCTGCCAAAAAAGCAATAACGCATCAAACCGGCGCCGTAGTTGATGTGCGTGAAACTGCTCCTGCCGGGCCGCCCAGCTATATGTTACCGGTGAAAATGGATAAGCCGTACCATCAGCCGCACCTGGAAAACTTCTTCGACACTATTCGCGGCAAGGCAAAACTCAACTGCCCTGCTGAAATTGGCTACGAAACAGCCGTTGCCGTACTGAAGGTCAACGAAGCGGTGGAAGCCGCCCGGAGGCTGGATTTTGCTTCGAGTGAGTTTAAGGCTTAGAGGCTCTTAAGATTCTAATTCGAGAAGGTGAGCTAAAGTGGGAAATCAAATGTTAAAAATTAGATATCAAAATTGTGGAGTTGCCGCTTCGCGGCAACGACTTCCTTAATTTTGATTTTTGCATTTTGATTTTTCGTTGCTTTAGGCACTCTGAACTTTTAATTTTATCATAGGAGAACAAATTATGAGTAATGGAATGCTGCCGAGTTATTTGAAAATGGCGGTGCCGAATCCGGCCCGGAATCGTGCACCATGGTACAAGAACACGGCGCCAACGTACGCGGGTATTTTCCTGTGGTTCGTATTCTGGAACAAGATGCCCAGCGGAGGCTCGGAAGCAGCCGGTGGTGTGCTTGGCCAGGGACTTGTCGTTGCCTTCCTTGGTCTCATCATTGCCGCTCTGCTGTGCCACTTCCTTTTCTACCTCGTACCGGGTCTTTTCGGAATGAAGAGCGGGCTGCCTCTTTATGTCGTTGGCAGCTCGACTTACGGCTCCAGGGGCGGCTTTCTTATGCCGGGCTTTCTGATGGGGGTATTGCAATTCGGCTGGCTCGGGGTCAATGCGTATTTCTCTTCGCTGGCCCTTGCACCTTTGTTTGGTAACAATCCCATAGTCCAGCAGGTCATTGCCGTTATATGGGTAATCCTGGCGGCCTTTGTCGGCTTAAAGGGCATCCAGTACGTTGCCAAGATCGCAACTCTGCTGCCCTTAATTCCTCTTGCCATTCTGGCCATTATGCTGGTCAAAACTCTCGGCGGTATCGGCAGTTTCGAGGCAGAAAAATTTGTCGAAGCCAGCGCTGTGGAAAGCGCTAAAACTGCAAGTCTGACTTTCTTCGGTATAATAGCGCTGTCCATCACCTACATCGTCGGGTTCTTCGCCACTGCCGGAGCCGCAGGTGTTGACTTCGGAATGAACAGTAAAGACTCCAGGGATGTGCAGATGGGAGGGCTTTTTGGTATCACCTTGGCTGTTATTGTCGCAGGCGGAGCATCAATCCTGATAGCGGCAGGAGCTTTCGGCGCCGGCATCCGGGCAGGTGTTGATACCGCCAACCCGGGCTTTATGAGCGCCGTTATGGGTTCGCCGGGAGCGGGCAAGACGATGGCTTTATTGCTGGCTGTCGCCGCCTTTCCGCCTGCCTGTTTTTCGTCGTTCATTGCTGCCAACAGCTTCAAAACAACTCTGCCCAAAATTAATCCTTTCATCTCAGTCGGCCTCGGCGCTGCGGTTAGTATTCTGCTGGCCGTAACCGGATGGGCAGGCAAAGTCATAGACGTGTTCACTGTCATCGGTGCTGCCTTTGGCCCTATCTGCGGCGCTATGATGGTCGATTATTTTTTGTCGGGCCGTAAGTGGGCCGGGCCTCGTGTTGGCTGGAACCTGGCTGGCTGGATTTCCTGGATAGTCGGCTTTGCCGTGGGAATAGCCCCGCTGGTCGGTCTTGCCAATATCCCCGCAGCGCCTCTGATGGCCTTTATCGTCGGCGCAGTGCTCTACGCCGTTCTTGCCAAGGCCGGACTTGAGCCGAAGGCCGTTGAGATAGGTTCAACCGAAAGTACATAAAAAAGTTGACAGCGGCCGCCCCGGCTTACTTGACAATGTAATGTAAAGTAAATATATTAGGATAAGGACGTTGATTGGGTTTGGCGCCGAAGTTTCGTGAGTCAGGTAGAATTTTGAAATTTTTAAGGTTAGGCGGAAATGATGAAAAAAGGGTTTAATTCGATTATGAAGGTTTGTGTTCTTGTGTTGCTGGCGATGTCTTTATGCCTTATTCCCTCCTGTAAAAAATCTTCTGAGGAGGGTGTGCCTGATAAGCCGGAACAAAAAAACACGGTTAACGACAAAAGTGATAACGGCAGTGTTGAAAAGCCGGCCCCTGATGCGGTTCCCATTCCAATTGTACTGCCCAAGGCGAGGTTCAGGGGTACGCCGCCGAATATCCAGGGGGTAACCAATCTGGAGAAGCCGCTGGGTGGACCGCGTCCCTCGTTTTATGCTCCAGAAGGAACAAAAAATATTGCCCTCGGAAAACCGGTAACAAGCACCGATGAAGAGCCTATCATCGGCGAGCTTGAAATGATTACCGATGGAGACAAGGAGGCCTCTGACGGCAGTTATGTCGAGTTAGGCCCTTTCCTGCAAAGCGTTACTATCGACCTTGGGGCCGAGTTCGACATATACGCCATTTTGTTCTGGCATTACCACGGTCAGCCCCGCGTTTACTTTGATGTGGTGGCGCAGGTTGCCGATGACCCTGATTTTATTACGAATGTCAGGACGTTGTTTAATAATGACGACGACAATTCTTCCGGTTTGGGTATCGGCAAAGATATGAACTATGTCGAAACTAACGAGGGCAAACTTATAGACGCCAAGGGTGTCCGTTCCCGTTATGTCCGTCTTTACAGCAACGGCAATAGCAGCAACGAATTAAATCACTATATTGAAGTGGAAGTTTTCGGCAAGCCCGCAAAATGAAATATTCCTGGAAATGTTGCGTACCTTTGTTTTTGGTCGTGACAATTGCTGCTATAGCGCTGCGCCTGCCGCTGCTGGAGCAGCGTCCGATGCACGGCGATGAGGCCGTCCACGCTGTCAAATTCAGCGAACTGCTGGAGAAGGGCAGTTATCGCTATGACCCAGATGAATATCATGGCCCGACGCTTAGCTACCTGACTTTGATTCCCGCCTGGCTGAGTTCAGCCCAAAAGTTATCTGACCTCAGCGAATTTACTCTGCGAATTGTGCCTGTTTTTTTTGGTGTGTGTCTGGTGCTGCTGCTTCTGCTGCTAATTGATGGCCTGAGCTGGCCAGCCGTAGTTTGTGCCGCTGTACTGACCGCTGTCTCGCCGGCGTTTGTTTTCTACAGTCGTTATTACATCCAGGAAATGCTGCTGGTCTGTTTCACCTTCGGGGCAATTACTTTCGGCTACCGTTATACTCAAAACAAAAGCATTAAGTGGGCTTTATTGACAGCTCTGTCTCTGGGGCTGATGCACGCAACCAAAGAAACATCCATCATTGCCTTTGGTTCGATGCTGCTGGCCGTTTTGATTATGCTCCTGATGCAGCGCCGGCAGGATGGCTCTGTCTTGAGTATTAAAGAGATAGTAAAGCCCAGGCATGCAGTCGCAGCTCTTATAACTGCTGCGATAGTTTCAGCTTTGTTCTACTCATCATTTTTAACCAATCCAGTTGGAATACTGGATTCGGTTCGCACCTATTCGGTCTATTTCAGCAGGGCAGGCCAGGATGGTCTGCATAATCATCCCTGGTATTATTATCTCAAAATGCTCATCTATTTTAGAGTATCTGCAGGGCCGATATGGAGCGAAGCCCTTATCGTTATTTTAGCTGTGGTTGGTTTCATAGTTGCGATAACGAGAAAAGGCATTGCCGGCGTTAATTTCCCCCTGCTTCGATTCATTGCCTTTTACACGTTAATAATGACTGTCTTGTATTCTGTAATCCCCTATAAAACCCCCTGGTGTATGTTAGGGTTTTTGCATGGTATGATTCTGCTGGCCGCTATTGGAGCTGTGGCGGTAATAAAGCTGTCGCCAAACATTTTGACCAGGGTACTCGTTTGCTTACTGTTGCTTGCAGCTTCAGTTCAGCTCACCTGGCAGGCCTACCTCGGCAGCTACAAGTTCTACGCCGACCCCCGCAATCCTTATGTCTATGCTCACCCGACTAAGGATGTGTTCACCATAGCTGGCCGAGTGAAGGATATAGCCGTCGCAGGCCCGGACGGGCTTAACACATACGTTCAGGTCATCTGCCCTGATGATGACTATTGGCCTCTTCCCTGGTATCTGCGCACCTTGAGCAATGTTGGCTGGTGGGACAGGGTTGATGAGAACGTCTCGGCTGCGCCAATCATCATTGCATCGCCCAGCGTGAAATCAGCCCTTATGAGAAAGCTATATGAACAGCCGCCCCCTGGGAAAAGGAATTTATATGTGCCTCTTTTTGATTCGTATATCGAATTACGTCCGCAGGTTGAGTTGCTTGGGTTTGTAACGAAGGAGCTGTGGGACAGTTACCAGCAGCACCAGGCGCAGTCGATACCATTACCAACGCAGACCGGCAGGTGAAAAATGACTCAATCGCAACCTGATGTCTCTATTGTCAAGAGCAATTTGGATTCAATCCCCGGAACACACCGTTTTTCGTATGAGGCAATGGCGACCACTTTTGAGGTCATTATTCGGAGCAGCCGTGCCCGCTACGCTAAGCAGGCGGCCTGGGCCGCTTTCGATGAGCTTACTCGACTCGAGGGCGAACTTAGCCGATTCATCGAAAACAGTGACATCTCACGGCTCAACAATCTTGCCGCCAATCAGCCTTTGCAGATTGGTCTGGCCGCCTTTGAATGTTTACAGCAAAGCCTCCGTATGTATGTTGAGACCAACGGGGCTTTTGATATTACCATTGGTTCTTTGCGGGACTGCTGGCTTAACGATGACAAGACAATGCGCACACCTTCTCAAGCGGAATTGGCTCTTGCCCGTCAGCGCAGCGGCTCACACCTTATAAAACTTAACGAGGCTGCGCATACGGCCCAGTTGCTCGCCGGGCAGGTTCAGATTGATCTCGGCGGCATTGGCAAGGGCTATGCTGTTGACCGGATGGCCGAGCTGCTGCGTGACTGGGATATTGATACCGCTCTGATTCACGCCGGCGGCAGTTCTGTTTTGGCCATTGGCGCACCAGCCGGGACGGCGGGCTGGCCCCTCACGTTAAGCAGTCCTGATAATCACGAACGAATTTTAGCTCGTCTTCATTTAAAAGACCGAGCTGTAAGCGGCTCAGGTTTACAGAAGGGCCGGCACATCATCGACCCTCGTACCGCTCAGCCAGCCGGCGCCATAAGTGCTGCCTGGTCCTGTGCTTCTGACGCCGCAACCGCCGACGCCCTTTCAACCGCTTTTATGATTATGAGTGCCGACGAGATTGAGCAATACTGCCTGAGCCATCCTGGTACACTGGCTATGGTCGTAATGCGGCAGGAGGGCGGAGACGGCCACAAAGACAGAGTTTTGCGTTTCGGTCACTGGAAACCCATTTTGTCATTCTGAGCGAACCCTGTCCTGGGGGTTTATTTTGTTTATTTAGCCCCCACACCTGTGGTGGGGGTTATTATTTGCGTTTAGCCCCCAGGCCTGCCTGGGGGTTTTGTCGTTATATTTAGCCCCCAGACCTGTGCTGGGGGGATTTTTTGCCTTTTTACCCAGACCTCTGGGCGGGGTTTATGTTTATCCGTTATATTTAACCCTGCAATTTATTGCAGGGTTGTTTAGCCGTCGCCGGCACGGCGACGTTATTTATTCCTTTGGAAAAGCACATGCCGGGATTTCCCAAATCAGTTGACTGTTTCACTAATGCGGTTTACTTTATGGCAATAAATGCTTACTAACCACGAAGTGCATGAAGGACAAGCCGGCAACACGGTGATGGTGGTTTTGTAAGGGAAATAGGATGCTATACGAAAACCATATAAACAATGTTAGAAGTGTAAAAATGGGGGAAATAATGCTGAAATAACAAAATGGATTTAATCTCTGTACTATTTTGGATAGCAGTGGTGATTGTAGCTTGGCTCGGATTACGCAATGTAATCACCATTTTTATTGGTTCATCTCAAACGGGTCCATTAAAGCCTGGTCAATATTTATGCCATACAATCTCACTGCTTCTATATTGTGGAGCTTGCGGATTTGCAATTTATTATCGCGTATGGTGGCCATTGGCTGTTGGCATAATAGTAGAGTTACTCTTTCGGAAAAGTGTTATCCGATCTGGCGAAATAATATACAGGCGTGAAATAGAAATGTTATTTGCCGTACGTACCAACAACATTAATGAATTGATAAATCTTATTGAACAAGGTGCCGACATCAACTGGCAAGACTCAAAGATGGAAGGTGTAACAGCACTTCATGAGGCAGCACGAAAAGGCAGTATAGAAATAGTTAAGATCCTATTACAAAATGGATCTGATATTAATTCAAAAAACTATAATGGCCTTTCACCCTTACATATTGCTGCTTATTGTGGTGAAAACGTCATAGTAAATACTTTGATTGCAGAAGGTGCTGATCTTAACGCAAAAGCCAAAGATAATATCACGCCGCTGCATGCAGCAGCATCAATGGGCCATTCGGATACCGTGGAATTACTAATCAACAGCGGCGCCGAAGTCCATGCCAGAAGCTCTAAAGACGGGTCAACCCCAGAGGAGTTCGCAACTCGTGAGGTGCACCAAGATGTTTCAGATTTCCTATCAAGATATTAAGACATAACCAATTGCTATAGCTGGCTGTTGCTTTGGCGGTTTACATTACGGCAAAGTAAGCATGATATTACGAATATGAAGCGTGATATGTGACAAAGCAGGCGTTACCTGAGGCAGAGCTAATCTGCGTCTAAAAAATTCGTGTCGATTCGTGTTAATTCGTGGCTAAGTTTTTCCTGTATTCTGTCTCCTGTATTCTGTATTCTTTTTTTCTCTCCGTTCTCTGCGTTCTCAGCGCCCTCGGCGATAAATTCTTTTTTAATTCGTGGCTAAGTTTTTCCTGTATTCTGTCTCCTGTATTCTGTATTCTTTTTTTCTCTCCGTTCTCTGCGTTCTCAGCGCCCTCGGCGATAAATTTTTTGTTTCGGTCATTTTTATTTCGGTAATTCGTATTTGTTTAGGATTTAGAGCTTAGGATTCAGGATTTATTATATCGTATATTATCTGTGTAAATTTATGCCATAGGTATCTGCGTCTAATTGTTTTTTGATTTCTTTGTGCCTTTTCGTGGCTAAAATATTTTAGACTGGATAACAGGATAGGCTTGATTTTTGTTTTATCCCTACAATCCTGTCAATCCTGTCAGAAATACCGCAATTTTTACTCAAAACGCACTCACTTTTTCGCACATTTTCGAATATTTTCAACCGTTTCACGTCATTTTTCGAATATTTTCGAACGTTTTCGCTCGTTTCGTCTTTACCTATCCCGCCTAATCGCTACAAACCAACCTGATAGAGCCTGTTTTTAGCTCAAAAACTCACATCTAACTCCCAAAAGTTTTAAAATTTACCCCCCAAATTCCAATTTCCCCGAAAGTTTCGAAAAACTAACAGGCCGTTTTTTGGGGAGGGTAGTTTCGCATAAAAGTTCTTGATTTTTGTTTTTTTAATCATACTATAGTTTGGTTATTATTTGGGCGGTTAGCTCAGTTGGCTAGAGCGCCTGCTCGACACGCAGGAGGTCGTAGGTTCAAGTCCTATACCGCCCATTGTCTTAGGCCTTTGTAAGTGAACGAGCTTACAAAGGCCTATGTTTTTGTCTTTTCTTTGGGGTTGTCCATTTTTCAGCCGTCAGCAATTGAGTTTTTGTCGTTGTTTTTAGCATTATTGTAGTAGCTGATACCGTCTTTTGATTTACCGAAGGGCGTTTTTTTCCTCTTTCAATTAGTGCTGCCGACTTTGGCACAACTTTTGCGAAACTTTAGTAATGAGATAATAGAGCGAACAATTGAAATTTGTTTTACCAATACCGCTAACTGGGCAGGGAAGAGCTTTATAGCTGAAAAAACAGCATGATTGTTACGAGAAATTATTTTGTTCTATAGCTACAAAAATGTAACCCATTGCCATTAGGTCTACGAAAATGTAATTTATGCTTAAGCAATTACCCCATAACAACCGTCACAAGCGAGAGTTGCAGGCTCTTTATTCGGTCGCAAAGATTATGGCCACACGGTCGGGTCAAAGGGAGATGCTTTTGGAAATCCTGGATGTTTTGGACCACGAACTCGCTATGAGTCACGGCACGGTAATGCTTCTAAGCTCTGATGGTACCGAGCTGGTTGTGGAGGCCGCCAGGAATATCCGTTCTGATCAGTCACAGCAGCTTCGGTATCGGCGAGGCGAAGGAATCATTGGGACGGTGATACAGACTGGTAAGCCCGCTATAGTCCCCAGAATCTCTATGGAGCCGCGTTTCTGTGATCGCATCCACAGGCGAGGCAAGCAGAAAAGCAAAGATGTAAGTTTCGTTTGCGTGCCCATTACCATTGGAAGCGAAGTTGTGGGGACGTTATCAACCGATATACTTTACGACCAGACAGGTTCGCTCGATGAAGATGAGCGTCTCCTTAGTATCGTCTCCAGCATAATCGCTAACGACGTTAAGGCCAGGCGCACAGCTAAACTGTCGCGCCAGACGCTGGAGGCCGAGAACCTGCGATTGCGAGACGCTGTGGGAGAACGCTTTCGGCCGGAAAACATCATCGGAAACTCCAAAATCATGCGCAGCGTTTATACAAAAATTTACCAGGTTGCCAAGACCGACACAACCGTGCTGGTTCGTGGCGAGTCGGGCACGGGCAAGGAACTGGTGGCCTCGGCAATCCACTACAGCAGCATCAGAAATAAGCAGCCGTTTGTAAAGGTCAACTGTGCCGCTCTGAACGAAAACCTGCTGGAAAGCGAACTCTTCGGTCATGAGAAAGGCGCATTCACCGGAGCACTATACACTCGAATCGGCCGAATCGAAGAGGCCGAAGGCGGTACTATCTTTCTTGACGAAATCGGTGATTTTTCGCAGTCGATGCAGGTTAAGCTTCTGCGGGTCGTTCAGGAACGAGAATTCGAGCGCGTTGGCAGCAACAAAACGCTAAAGGCCAACGTACGAATCATCACAGCAACGAATAGCGACCTGGAAACGGCGGTAAAAGAAGGGACGTTCCGAATAGATTTGTATTACCGCATCAACGTTTTTCAAATCTCCCTTCCTACTTTGCGGGACCGCAAGAGCGATATTCTGCTGCTGGCCAATCATTTCGTGGAAAAATACTCCAGGAGGATGAGCAAAGATGTCCGTCGTATCAGCACACCGGCTATCAATATGATGCTGGATTACCATTGGCCGGGCAATGTCCGCGAGCTGGAGAATTGTATCGAATACGCGGTGCTGCTGAGCACCGATGGGGTAATTCACGGCCACAATCTGCCGCCGACACTCCAAACCCCCGGCAGTTCCGATATCTTATCGTCGGGACTGCTTCGGTCGCGCGTGATGGTGTTGGAGAAAGATATGATAACCGATGCGCTCAAGCATTCTAAGGGGAAAATAGCTGCAGCGGCGCAAGAATTGGGCATTACCTCACGAATGCTGCGTTACAAAATTAAAAAGCTCAAGATAGACTATTGTCGAATCTTTAAATAACTCACACTGATCGATTTTTATTTTTTTAGACAGAAGACAGAAATCTCAACCGGCGAGATTAGAATGCGTTATTATAAGAGCCTCTAAGTTTACATCGTTAAATTGCAGCTTTACATCATAGCAAAGTTGAGTTACCCTGCAACAAAGTAAGAATCTGAAATAAAAGAGTTTGAGCAGAAAAGTAAGGAAAAACAGATATGGGTGACAAGGGGAAAAAAGATAAAGGCAGAAAAGAACAACAGAAAAAGGCCCGGCTTAATCCAAAGGAAAAACGAAAATTAAAAAAAGATAAGAAGAATAATTAACTGCCCAGTGGTATTCACAGTCTGGTCGAAGGGTTTTGCCCCGGTTTACATAGACTGTATAATCATTGTTGGAAGGCATATGAAAAAAGGGGAAAATATGAAACCAACAATCACATGCGGAAAACATTTTGCGAATCATTGTAAGATGACTGGTTCGCGATTTGAAGATGTCTGTCTTGGAGATGCGGAATTTGACAATGTAAGTTTAGCGGGTGCTAAATTTCATAATGTCAATTTCAGCAATGCAATTATCATTGCGGCAAACTTCGGGGGTGTCACGTTCAAGCACATTGGGCCTGCGCCTGATGAAACCGGAATTCATCCACCTCAAAAGCCTGTACTGTTTACCGAAGCTGATTTTAACGGTAGTAAATTTGAAAAAGTTAATCTGGCAAATGTTGAAATAAACAATTGTAACATTGTGGGGCTAAAGGTTGACGGAATACTGCTCTCTGATTTAATCAGCGAATATAAGGCAAAAAGTGGCTAACAAATCGATGGAACGGACTTGCTAAAGAATGCTCAGGGCAGGGTCTGTCTAAAAAAGTTCCGCCAACGGCGGATTCGACAATTTTGCATTTTACACCAGTGCTGTCCCATTATAAGTCGAATAAAGACAGTTGGTTATAGTTTAGTCGCTCTTTAAAATTATAATAATTTTCCGTAAGTGCTTGTTTTAGCGAGGTTTTCTCGAAAAGCAGGATGCTTAGAATTTGGA
>CAJVYN010000039.1 GCA_913009355.1 uncultured bacterium
CGCTCTTCCGATCTATTGTAGCGGCGCCTGGAATTTTTGTCCGTGGTGCGGAACCAAATTACCTGAACAGAACAGATAAGTTACGTGATGTTATTTTTTGGGTTTTTGTTTTAGCCCTGCAACTTTGCGGAGCTTACTTACCATATCGGTTTTCTCCCAGGTGAAGTCGGGCAGGTTTCGACCGAAGTGTCCGCCGTACGAGGTTTCGGCGTAGATTGGCCGGGCCAGTTTCAGGTGCGCAATCATTTTCTTCGGTGTTAACGGGAAGAGCTTTCTTACAATCTGGCTTATCTTTTTCTCGCTGATTTTCGATGTCCCTTCGGTATCGATAAGCACTGAAATCGGCTCAGCCACTCCGATAGCGTAGGATAATTGCACTTCGCAGGCATCGGCAAGACCGGCTGCGACGATGTTTTTGGCTATGTATCGCGCCATATAGCTTGCGCTTCTATCGACTTTTGAGGGGTCTTTTCCGCTAAACGCCCCTCCGCCGTGACATCCCCTTCCGCCGTATGTATCAACGATAATTTTTCGCCCCGTAAGGCCGCAATCACCTTTCGGCCCTCCGGTTACAAATCTTCCGGTCGGGTTGATGTGATATATAATGTTTTTATCGACCAGTCTTTTCGGTAGTACCGGCAGAATGACCTGCGCGATGATTTCCTTTCTCAGTTTGTTGTATCGTACATCCGGGCAATGCTGGGCTGCGACAATTACCGTGTGAATTCGTTTAGGTTTACCGTTTTCGTACTCTACGGTTACCTGGCTTTTTCCGTCGGGCCGAAGCCATGCTAATTTGCGGTTTTGGCGCATTTTTGCCAGTCGGTTTGTTATAGCGTGTGCAAGGTAAATCGGCATTGGCATAAGGGACGGCGTTTCCCTGCAGGCAAATCCGAACATTAGTCCCTGGTCGCCGGCTCCTTGTTCTTTATGCAGGCCTGTTCCTTCGGTTACACCCTGTGAGATATCGGGGCTTTGCTTATCGAGCGTAACCATAACGGCACAATTTTCGAAATCGAAACCCATTGCAGGGTCGGTATAGCCGATTTTCTTGATAGTGTTGCGCACAATTGTCGGTATATCCACGACTGCTTTTGTTGTGATTTCTCCGGCAACCACAACCAATCCCGTTGTCACCAGTGTTTCGCATGCCACTCTGCTTTTCGTATCCTGAGCGAGCATTGCGTCAAGAATTGCGTCGGATATGTGGTCGGCCACTTTGTCAGGATGGCCCATTGTCACCGACTCGCTGGTGAAAAGGTATTTGTCGATGTTACAATTAGGATTGTTAGGGATGTTTTTTTTTGCCATTTATAATTTATCCTTTTAGTAATTGATTATCGTTCGTTTAGTCTCCAGTCGTATGTCATATACTTAACCGAATAGTTTTCCACTTCAAGAAAAGAAGTGTCATTTTCGGAAATATAATTGGTAATAAAATTCAAAACAGCCCGTGTTTCCGGCTGCTGGTCTTTGAATTTCTTGTCTGTTCCGTATTTTCCGACAAACTCTTTTCCGTACCATGTTGATTGAAGCATAGCGGAAAGATACACTATTTGCTTTTGTCTGTCTATCTTGAATGCTATAGGGCTGGACAGGAATTTTTTAGCCTGCTCGTCTAATTGCTCGTAGAGCTTACGTCCATAATACGGCTCGTTGCGCAGGGGCGGCCCTGAAAGGCTGGCCTGCGATATGGCAAAAAATACTTTCGGCTCGCCAAACTTTTTACGGAAGAACCGCTGTTCAATTTCAGCAAGTGTAAATTCCTCGTCCATTACGATAAATTTGTACTTATTCCATATACCCTGAATGTGCCTGATACTGGCAGGAGGCCAGAAAACACGGCGGATTCGCGTTGACTTTATGGGGTAATTATCGACGATTATTTTGAGCATTTGTACGTTATAAGCGTTAATCCAGAAGGCGATTTCGTCCTCTCTGGGCCAGGAATTGTATTCATTTGGGTCGAGTTTGGCGAATTCATCCAGCAGTTGTTTCAGTTCCTGCCTTTTTCGTCTAAGCTTTTTATAGTCAACCATTCCCTTATCATTAACAAAGTTGCCTAATATATCGGCACATTTATCGTGGAAGGAAACAGTCGCACTGGTTTTGGCTTTCGGAGGTTCGACTTTCGGCGGCTCAACCTTCGGAGTTTCAACTTTCGGTGGCTCGACCTTTGGCTGCTCAATCTTTGGGGGTTCGACTTTTGGTGGCTCGACCTTCGGGGATTTGACAGGTTCAGGCTTGACCGACGGACAGCCGGTGATAAAAATTACTACAGTTAGCAAAAGTGTGAAAGCAACAAAGCGTTTAATCATTTTATTATCTTCCCAAAACTGTGAATTATAAGTTGTAATTGTAAATTGTCAATTATTTTTAGCCCTTCAAAACCGCTAAAGGCAGCATTCGAGCCACGACCCTGGCCCAGCCGCATTCGGTAACAATTCGGATGACCTCTTCGATGTCTTTGTAGGCGTCCGGCGCTTCTTCCTTTATTCTGCGTTTATCGCTGGTGATAAGTTTTATATCTTTCATACTGCGTCTGAACTGCTCATCGCTAATTAGCCCCGGCGCGATAATTTTTCCTTTACGGGTTTTTCCTCGAGCGGCGGTGCGGCTCATCACTCTGCCTGCCCCGTGGTTGACCGAGCACAAAGATTCATCTGAGTTGCCGGTCCCGACAAGCAGAAAGCTTGCTGTCCCCATTGAGCCGGGCGTTATTATTGGCTGACCGGTTTTTGCGAATACAGTACCAGCCATACGCTCGCCACCGAAGGCGCGGGTAGCGCCTTTTCGGTGCACCCAAAGCCGGCTGCCTCGGTGTGTTTCAAGCTTTGCCATATTGTGAGCGATATCATATACAAGTGGCAGAGGGGTTGGTCCGAACATTCTATTAAAGCAGCGTCTTACAAGCAGTGCCATAACGTGGCGATTGGTGAAAGCGAAATTGGCCGCAGCGGCCATTGCGGCGATATAGTTTTTACCGGCGTCGGTGTTGGCGGTCAGAAAGCTGAGCATCTTTTTTCGCTCTGCCATTTCAGGTCTTTGTGCAGCGATATTCATATATTGGTCGGCGACTTCATACCCGAATCGGCGTGAGCCGGAGTGAATCATTACAACGATTTGATTTTCGAAAAGGCCGAAAGTCTCTGCTAAAGACCGGTCAAAGACTTCCCGGACGTACTGGATTTCGATAAAGTGGTTTCCACCGCCGAGTGTACCGAGCTGCGCAGAGCCTTTTTGTATTGCCGCACGCGGCACCGCAGCCATATCGGCTGGCAGACATCCATTTTCTTCGATTCTTTTAAGGTCATCAGCGAATTCATCGGCCTCGAATGCCTCCCATGCCCGGTGGTTGATTCTTTCTGCCAGTGCAGATATGGCAGCGGCGCCTTTATTGATGACCGCTTCGATGCCGGCTTTGTCCAGTACCAGATTGGTTTTACCCTCGCCAAGTGGGATATCGCGTGCGATAGATGCAGCGATTTTATCGACGTCGATATCGCCTCTGGAAAATGGTGTGCGTAACAGCCGCATTCCGCAATTTATATCATAGCCGACCGCCGCCGGCATTATTGCATTGTCCAGTCCTAAAACGGCTCCAATGGGTATCCCGAATCCAACGTGGATATCAGCGGTAGCCAGCACCTTCTTTGCCGGCCGCAGGCTGGCGGCATCGCAAAGCTGTCTGACCGCATCCGGTTCGAGTTTGATGGCTTCGGAGGCAAAGATTGTGGCATCGGTAACCATTGGGGCCCGGCATTGCATATGCAGCCGGAGCGGGTCTATACGGACAAGTTTAGGAGATGGCTCAGCCATAGCAACCCCTTTGATAAAGACCTATGACAAAAAGAATGTCATTGCGAGTCCGCCGAAGGCGGGCGTGGCAATCTCTGACTTTAGATAACGAGAAATCTCATTTTATTAGATGTTCTCATTATATCGGTTTTTACGATTTATGGACAGAAACTCCTGCGAAAAAGCATAGGAAAAATCGCTTGTTAGATGGGCGGCACCAACAGAAAAGTTTCATACTGTAAATGAGCGGAATTCATCGGCGAGCAATTTCGTATATTTTCCGGGCTTACCATTGCCGATGATCTTGCCGTCGAATTTCACCACAGGAACAATATCTTTAGTGGTTACAGCGATAAAAAGTTCATCCGCGCATCCTGCCTGCTGCGCGGTTAG
Source organism: uncultured bacterium (assembly GCA_913009355.1). GTDB lineage: Bacteria > Planctomycetota > Phycisphaerae > Sedimentisphaerales > Anaerobacaceae > CAJVYK01. The sequence continues at coordinate 4,192 of CAJVYN010000039.1, forward strand.
TGATTTTTCAATTAGCTCCAACCCGATATTTTCACCTGCTTCAATCACAAATTTACGGGTAATGGAAGGCAGGATATTAGCCGCAAGGCCGGCGGTTTGCAGTCTTCGCCCGAAGATGGAAAAAAATGCCGACCCGGCCCCTTCGGTTATGAAGCCGGCCTGGTCGAGAAGTATCGCCTCGTCACAGCCCTTTTTGGCTGCGTCTCTGCGGGCAAGAACATTTGCCAGCAGATTCAGTGACTTTATATCGCATCTTTTCCACCGCCAATCGGGATGGGTTGATACTGCAATGCCTTCGTTTTTTGACTTTTGATCTTCTGTCAACTCTGTAACGGTCAGAAAGAAATTGGGTTTTAAGGTCTCATCCCAGTTATGCTCTCTCGGCGCTGAGCCTCTGGTAACGTGAAAATATATCTTAGCGTTGGAAATATCTGCAGCGTTAAAGGCCTTCCGGACCCGGCAGCGAATCTTCTCGATATCCACCCCTGTTATTTCGATTGCCGCCAGGCCGTCGGCGAATCTTTCGAGGTGTTCTTCGAGTGCGAATATTTTACCGTTGTAGCTTCGCACAACTTCATAAACCCCGTCTCCGAAATAGGTTCCACGGTCGAAATAGACCGGCTCAAGTTCTTTTGCCGGCACGATTTTGTCGCCTATCACAGCTATTTGCATAAAATCACTCCCAAAACGTTAGCGGCCAAAATTTTACTCCATATTAAGCAATAGGATACAAAAATATCTGATAATTTGCTTTACAAAAAAAGCTAAATGCTTAGAATACCGCAGTTACCCTGATTTTTAAATATAAAGCTGGGAGTTTTTAGAATGTATGCAGTAATTGAACAAGGTGGAAAACAATACAAAGTCACTAACGGCGATTGTTTAAATATTGAGTTGGTTGACGTCTCGGACGACGCTGAGACTATCGAACTGGATAAAGTTTTATTTATAAGCGATGGCGAAAACGTCAAAATCGGCGATCCGTATCTGAAAGGCGCAAAGGTTATAGCTTCGTTTAAGACCACCGCTGAAGAGGCTGTTGTTAAAGGCAAGAAGCTCTATCCGATGCATTTTCGCAGACGCAAGAACAGCAAGAGACGTATCGGCCACCGCCAGAAGTATTTGCAGGTAACCATCGATAAGATAGAGGCCTGAACACCACATCCTGTTATTCCCGTGCAAAATACTTAGAGTCTACCCGAATAACCGGGTCGTTATGAGGCCGAGCGAAAAGTTCGAGGCCAAGACGGCAGGGGCAAAATCGCCGCAGGCGTAGCCAAAGCTACGTTGAGGACGATTTTGACTCGACAACGCAGGCATCGGACTTTGCAGCCGGCCGTAATAGAGCCGGTTATTCGGATAGGCTCTTAGCCCCGCAATTTACGGGCTGTATCGCAATTGTGTTACAGGCCGACGATGTCCAGACGACAAAAGAGCCATTTGCAGGCCAAATGAGGTTTGGGGATGACTTCTAATCTTCAACCGGCTCAAATTCGTCTTTGCCTACACCGCACTCCGGACAAACCCAATCACCCGGCAAATCTTCAAAAGCCGTGCCGGCTTCGACTCCATTGTCAGAATCGCCCACAGCCGGGTCGTAAATATATCCGCACATAAGACATTTGTACTTTTTCATATTACTGACTCCTTCTGTTATCTTTGCTTTAGGTTTTACCTTGATGTATGTTGCAGCGGTTTTAGGCGTCTTGCCCTGCTTAATATCGCGATAGTAGGCATACGTCATAGGCACCTTTCCGTCATCAAGCGTCTGAGAAGCTACTATTTTGGCGATAAATAACGTATGTGTTACAACATCAATACTCCGGGTAACTTCGGCCTCAAGGAAACCTATGGTGTTATCCAAAATTATCGGCACGCCTGTCTGACCTATCCTGTATCCCACCTGTTCAAATTTGTCTATGTCTCTGCCGGACCTGAATCCAAATTTGCCGATAAAAGACGTCGGCGCCGCTTCAGAGAGAATAGAGACGGTGAAGACTTTACTGTCGGTAATGTACTCGTGGGTTAAATTTTGCCTATTAACGCTAACTGCTATCATTGGCGGCTCAGGTGTCAATTGAAATACGGTATTGACGATACAGCCGTCGAATTTGCCGTCCTTTTTCGAGCTGACTATATACATCCCGTAGCTTAATTTGAACAACGATTCTAAATCTACCATATCCATTCCCTGAGGTGGTTTGGCTCCTGGCAATTGACTATGACCTGAGTTTGTTCGGCTATTTCAAAGCTGCCAGTTTCAAGATAGCAATATGGTTCATCTCTTCCTTGATAATGGCCTCGACCTTATCCCTGCCTGCATCCGAGGGGACAAGATACTTTAAGCCAAGATAGAAAACTACCGAATCTTTTTCCATCCCTACAGCCGTTTCAAGAATCTCTTCCGGGCTTTCCTTGCCGCTCAACTGCATGGCGGGGTCTTTTTCCATATCAAAGATATGGCCATCCGCCATTGCCTGCAGGTACAACGCCGATTCGCCTTCAGGATCAAAAACCGCAGGCTGACGCTGCTGCTGGCTAAGCTGCTTTCTCATAGCAGCAAAAGCCGCCTCGTGCCGTACCTCCCATTCTGCTAATTGAAGTAATGTGTTGCGCATATCTGAATTCTCAAACCCCTCAGCAGCTTTACGGTAGAATTTAGCGCCATTGCGCTCAATCTGCTCAGCCATTTCAAAGATTTCAAGTGCGTTAAAAGTAATACTACCCATTATCATTCTCCCTTCCACAATCCATGAATATTGCAATGCTGGCGTGCCGTAACTGTACCTGTCTCCACACTGAACTGCGCTTCAGGTGCATCGCCGGGGCTGAGAAACTGTCGATATACCCTGCCGCCAGCAAGAATTTCGATCCACTCGATATAGTGTTTTTCCTCCATCGGATGAGCGATGCTGCCGACTTTTACTTTAACACCACCCTCAATTTTTTCAATCACAGGCACATGCTTTTCTTTGCCCTCGTCGGCTGTTTTTGCAACAAGTTCTTTCATCGGTTCACCACAGCAAACCAACTCACCGGCACCGCCGTAGAGCACTTCCACGATATTGCCACAAATCATACATTTATAAATTTGAAGTTTCTCAGCCATAATTTCCCCCTTTCACGGTTTGGCAGCTTTAATCTTTTACATTTAATCTAACGAAACAAGCCTATTTTAATCGGCGATTTTAAGTTCTTTATGTTTAGCCAAAATTTCATCAGCCAACCTGTCCAGGGCCACAAAATCATCATCTTTAGGACAGCCCTTCACTATCACCGGCTCAAGGAGTTCTACTTTAAGGTTGCCAATCAGCCCTGTAATCTGCTCAGCGCACCTGCCGCCCCATCCGTATGAGCCGATAATCGAAGCAAATTTTGTCTTCGGCCTAAGTGCGTTTGCCAAAATGCAGGCGTATGCAACCTGTGGATGCGCCCCTGTTAAAACAGTCGGAGAACCAAGCACAATTGTAGCTGCATCGACAAGTGATATCGCAAGTTCACCAATGTCAGTTACCGACAGGTTGAACTGCTTAACCGTGATACCTCTGTCAATCAGGGCGTTAACAAAATACTCAACCATTTTCCCTGTGCTTGCGTGCATTGAAATAAAGGGCAGCACTACCTCGTTGCTGACTTCATCGCTGACCCAATCTTTGTAGGCATCGATAATAAACTCAGGGTTATCATAAACAGGGCCGTGACTCGGGGCAATCATCTCTATCTGCAGATTCTTTATCTTTTCGAGATTCTTTCTTATCGGCATCCTAAAAGGCATCATTATCTCGGCATAGTAACGCTTCGCCGCCTCATAAACGCCCTGCTCATCGTCCACAAACAAACTGCTCGTCGCCAGATGCGAGCCGAAGAAATCGCACGGGAAAAGTATTTTATCTTCCTGCAGGTATGTGCCCATAGTTTCCGGCCAGTGAACCCAGGGAACATAAAAAAACTGCAGTGTTTTATCGCCCAGAGAAAGCGTCTGGCCATCATCGACCGTGATAAATTTATCCTCACTAATGTTCAATAAGTCAATAAGCATCCCTTTGCACTTCGGATTCGTTACAACCTTTGCCTCGGGATAAAGCGCCAATATATCCGGTATGCTGCCGGAGTGGTCCTGCTCGGCGTGATGGGCAATGATATAATCGATTCCGTCGGTGCCGGCTTTGACAAGATTATCTGCCAGCACAGCTGTTTTCGTGGGGTCAACTGTATCCAGAAGTGCGGTTTTTTCACTGCCCTTTATCAGATAAGAGTTATAACTTGTGCCATCGGGCAAAGGAATCAGCTCATCAAACAATCTTCTGTCCCAGTCAATCACACCTACTGCATAAACATTCGTTTTAAGCTGTCTCATCCTGCTACCCCTTTCTTTGCGGGCGGTACATATCTTTTCAACATCAAGGAAAGTGTTACTATCGTAACAGAACTCATAGCCATTGCAAGCCCCGCAAACTCAGGCTTAAAAGTAATTCCAAAAAACGGATGCAGTATTCCCGCTGCAACAGGAATCAGTGCAGTATTATATGCAAAGGCCCAGAACAGGTTCTGCTTTATCCTCGACATTACCTTCTCGCTTAACTGCAACGCTGCAACAGCATCCATAAGATCGTCTTTCATAAGCACTATCTCACCGCTCTCTATTGCCACATCCGTACCACTGCCTATGGCAATACCTACATCTGCCTGGGCAAGTGCCGGTGCATCGTTAATCCCGTCGCCGACAAAAGCCACCACCTCCGCCCTCTCCTGAAGCTTCTTTACCTCATTAGCCTTGTCCTTCGGCAAGACCTCCGCTAACACATTTTCTATTCCAATCTGCTCTGCAATTGCATTTGCAGTTCCCGCATTGTCGCCGGTAATCATAACAACGTTGAGATTCATCGCTTTTAACTCTTTGATCGCATTTTTTGTCGTTTTCTTTAACTTGTCGGCAATAGCGATTATACCACATATCATAGAATCCCGGGCGACAAGCATTATCGTTTTCCCATCGTTTTCAAGGCCAATCGCATCTGCCACAACCTTTTCAGGGCACGAAATGTTTCTTTCTTTGAAAAGTGCTCTATTGCCTACAAGCACCTCAAAGCCCTCGACCGTTGCTACTACGCCTTTGCCGCCAAAGGTGTCAAAGTCACTGCTCTGCTCGGCCTCAATGCCTTTTTCCTGCGCTCGCCTCACTACGGCCTCTGCGAGAGGATGTTGCGAATTCTTCTCAACACCTGCTACCAGCTTCAGCAGCGATATCTCGTCAATTCCAATGCCGATTATATCCGTAACTTCCGGCCTTCCCACGGTTAGCGTTCCGGTTTTATCAAATATTATCGTTGTCAGTTTCTCAGAGACTTCAAGGGCTTCGCCATTCTTAATGAGAACGCCAAGTTCAGCCCCACGGCCAACGCCCACAGTCACAGCGGTAGGAGTGGCAAGCCCAAGGGCACAGGGACAGGCAATAACAAGAACAGAAATCATACAGGTCAGGGCAAAAAGTAGTGTACTGCCGAAAATAAGATACCACGCAACGAAAGAAAGAATTGCAATTGCCAGCACTATCGGGATGAAATAAGTTACCGCTCTATCAGCAATCCTTTGAATAGGCGGACGTGAACCCTGAGCCTCCTTTACGAGCTTTATGATATGAGAAAGAACGGTATCTTTTCCTATTTTTGCCGCTTTGAATTTGATTACACCGTTTTTGTTAAGCGTTCCACCTACAACACTATCACCTTTCTTTTTCGAAGCAGGGGTAGGCTCTCCTGTAATCATTGATTCATCCACGTAACTGTTACCATCAACAACGTCACCATCCACAGGGATTTTCTCTCCCGGCTTTACAACTACAATGTCACCTATCAGAACATCTTCTGCAGGTATTTCAATTTCATTGTTATCACGAATAACAGTAGCGGTTTGGGGTTGTAAACCCATCAGTTTTTTTATCGCTTCCGAGGTTCTCCCCTTTGCCCTTGCCTCCAGATACCTGCCCATTGTGAGAAATGTGGCAAGAAGAACCGCTGTCTCATAAAACAAAAATTTACTTGAAAGTATAAACTCAAAAGTACCTAAAACGCTTGATACGAATGCAACGCCAATACCCATAGAATACATTACATCCATATTGAGATTCTTATTCTTAAGAGAACGATACGCAGCGCTGAATATAGGATGACTTACATAAATAAAGACAGGAGTCGAAACGACCAGCATTAGATATGCCATTGAAAAGGGTAAATCGACCGGAACATACATAAGAATCATCAGAGGAATGCCCACGGCCAGGCCGGCAATGACTCTGTTGCGCTTTTGCTTTAAATCTTTTTCTCTTGCCGCCTCTTCTAAATATTCGGTCTCTTCTGTATCTACTCCAAAATACTGATAGCCGGCGTCTTCAATGGTTTTTTTCATCTCAGCTAATGTTGTCATTGCCGGGTTGTAGGTGATATATACTTTTTCAGCCCCTGCATTAACATTAACGCTGTGGATACCATTTAGTTTTTTGAGTGCGATCTCAATCGTTTTTGCACAAGTAGCACAGGTCATACCACCTATTTTAAGAGTGGTTTTTTCAATCGTTGCAGCGCATGCTGCGCAGCTCATTCCCGAAATACTGATTTCAGTCTTTTTTATACACTCTTCCGTCATACCAATTCTTTAACCGCCTTCAAGGCCGATTCATAGTCCGGCTCATCGGTCAGTTCGTTCACTATTTGTATATACCTGACAATACCGTCTTTGTCCACTATGAATACGGCCCGGGCAAGGAGCCGCAATTCCCTTATCAGCACGCCAAACGCAGTAGCGAACGAAGCAGCCCGATGATCCGAAAGCGTCTGCACATTTTTAACGCCCGCGGCTCCACACCAGCGTTTCTGCGCAAAAGGTAAATCCATACTAATCGTCAAAACCACCACATCATCGCCCAGATGCCCTGCTTCTTCATTAAATCTTCGCGTCTGCGTATCACACACCGGCGTATCAAGCGATGGCACAGATGAAATAATGCAGACCTTGCCGCGAAATGCCGACAGCTTAACCGGCGATAAATCGTTGTCGAGCACTTCAAAATCCGGTGCCGGTTCGCCAACCCCGACCTCATTACCCACCAAGGTCAATGGGGCAGACTTCATCATTATTGCGTTCTTTCGCTCCTTCATAGCCATCCCCTTACCGAATGTTCAGCCCCCAGGTTTTTGGATGTATTCTGTTAGTAGTTGACCGCATCCAACGCAAAATAGCTCTGCGGATGTGCGCAGGCTGGACAACTTTTCGGCGATTCAAGCCCTTCGTGTACATAGCCGCAATTTCTGCAGACCCATCTTACTGATTTGTTACGTTTAAAAACGAGGCCATCGGTTATATTCTTTGCCAATGCAACGTACCGTTCTTCATGGCGTTTTTCAGCAACAGCGATACTTCTAAAGACCTCCGCGATTTCAGCAAATCCTTCCTTGTCCGCAGTCTCGGCAAAACCCGGATACATCTCTACATTTTCGTAATGTTCACCTGCTGCGGCGGCCTTTAGATTCTCAAGCGTTGTGCCGATAACGCCGGCTGGAAATGCTGCGGTAATTTCCACTTCACCACCTTCCAGAAATTTGAACTCACGCTTGGCATGCTCTTTTTCCTGGTTAGCGGTCTCTTCAAATATCGCAGCTATCTGTTCATAGCCTTCCTTTTTTGCCTGGCTTGCAAAATAGGTATAACGGTTCCTCGCCTGGGACTCACCTGCAAACCCAGCCAATAAGTTTTTTTCAGTCTGACTTCCTTTAAGTTCCATTACTAACTTTCCTTTCTTAAAAAATTAACCGGTAAAATTGAAAAATACGATTATGATTCACGTTCCCAACGATAGAAATCACATATCCAGCCAAGATAAACTGTTCTTCTCAACACTGCAAACTTCTCCCCAATGCCAGGCACTTCAGTATTGTCAAAAAGCCTATGATAAAAGTCAACAATTCTTTATGTTTTCTTTTGCTGCTACATAGTAGTTGTACTTATATAAGAGTTGTCCCTATTTGTCAATGGGCATTTTGGGGAATTTTTTAATACTGCCAGATGTAAAGCGAAAAGAGACTTTAGAACTTTCTAAAATGTGCTTTCAGGAGAGTAGCCTATGAAAGCTCACCGCAGGGGGATGCTTTACGGCGGAGTCCTCCGTAAGGAGTCCATAGGACATAGGATTGCCACAGATTTATTCGTGGCGTAACGATTCGATTGGGTCCATATTGGCGGCCCGATAGGCTGGATAAATGCCAAAGGTTATCCCCACCACTGCGCTGATACCAAAGGCCAATATTAATGAGCTGGGTGTAATCACCGTAGGCATATGGCCGAAATAGGTTACCAAAAACGGTATAAGAGCTCCCAGGATAATCCCCAAAACACCTCCAGCTAACGTTAAAAGCAGAGTTTCCGAGAGGAATTGAACTATAATATCCCATTTTCTGGCGCCAAGGGCGCGTCGAATACCAATCTCACGTGTACGTTCGCTGACAGTGGCCAGCATAATATTCATAATTCCTATGCCGCCAACCAAAAGTGAAATCGCAGCGATTGAACCGAGAACAATACTGAATATCTGCTTTGTCCGGGCTGCCTGACGCAACAGTTCCAGTGGAACCACTATATTGTAGTCCTGCTTATCGTGGATACGCCCAAGGAGAGTATTCAGAATATTTCGCATCGGCAAAACCTGTTCTGTTGAGTCAACTTTCACAACTATCTTTTGCAACTCCACTTTTTCTATGTTCTCACTGCCCCCGCCAAAGCTGACTTTCACCTCGGTAAACCGCTTCCTGGCGGTTGTCAAAGGGATATAAACATTGCCTATAACACCACCACCGCCGTTGCCGTTTACTGCAGCTATTTCACTGGCAAAGCTATCCGCCGTCTGCCCAGTTGTCAACCGTGCGACTATACCCACCACTCGATAATAATTGCCATAAATTCTCACATCCATTCCGAGAGGGTCATCAAAGGCAAAGAGCTTCCGGGCCACCTGGTCCTCGATAACACAAACAGCCAGTTGATATTGTAAATCAACGCTGCTTAGAAACCGACCTCGTATCAAGCGAACCGGCGAGACTTCTGTGTACCACGGAATAGTACCGATAAGTTTTATTGGCACTTTGCGATTGAGATATCGGGCTTCCTGGTCTATCTCGCGAACGGGCACGATTACCTGGACACTGGGTATCGTATTGCGAATTGATTCGGCGTCGGCATAGGTCAATCCATACTTGCGCATAGTATTGGCTTTGCTGCTGTTGGCTTGCTCATTGGGCGGTTTAACCGTTTCGATAATCAAATTCGTACTGCCCAGCCGTGCTATAGCTTCCTGCGCCTCACGGCTGGCCCCCTCACCTATCGCCAGCATAGCGATCACCGAACAGACGCCAAAAACCATCCCCAGCATCGTCAGCGTCGACCGTAATCGGTGCATCCACAGGCTCTTTACGCCTAACTTGATTGTCCTCTTAGCGCTAAACCAATGCATAACAGCTACCGCCTGTGGTTATATTCCACCCTCTCGATCCGTCCGTCAAGAAGATGTATCGTCCTTTCGGCTCTTGTGCCGATGTGTTCATCGTGTGTTACAATAATCAGCGTCTTGCCCCGCTGGTGTAAGTCATCGAGAATACTCAAAATCTCAGCACCGCTTTCCGAGTCTAAATTGCCCGTTGGCTCATCGGCCAGAATAATCACGGGGTCATTCGCCAGTGCCCTGGCAATAGCCACCCGCTGCTGCTGACCGCCGCTCAGCTCACGAGGCCGATGCTTAAATCTGTTACCAAGACCGACCATTGTGGCTAATTTGCCGGCACGCTCAATACTTCTCTCCTCGGAGAAGCCCTGATAAGACATCGGCAGCTTGATGTTCTCTATAACATTGAGCTGGCCGATGAGATTATAAGATTGAAATATAAAGCCGATACGCTTACCACGAATCAGTGACAAATGGTTGTCGTCAAGCGTGGAAACGTCCTTTCCACCCAGCCAGTATCGGCCGCTGGTAGGCCTGTCGAGGCAGCCCAGCAGGTTAAGTAATGTCGATTTTCCTGAGCCGCTGGGACCCATAATGGCTATATACTGGCCCTGTTCTATCTCCAGGTCAACGTCGCGCAACGCAGGCAGTTGAACCGGGCCTAATTGATATGTCTTACACAATTTCTCGATGTGAACTACAGCCATTAAACTCAGACCTCAATGTTTTCATACGGGCATTGCTGCTGTACTCCAGCGGTCAACTTTGTCGCTCTTTGCCCTTTTTTGCAGTTATCCCCTGCCCACTGGAGCGGGGCCGGGGTGGATTAAGCAATATTTTTTCCCCCTCAACCAAACCACTTTTGATTTCAATAAAATTATCGTTAAACAAACCCATCTCAACCTCACGTCTCTCCGGGCCGTTATCTGTCATAACATAACACAGTTTTGTCCCTTCCTGAGTTATAACCGTCTGTATCGGCACACTTAGAACGTCTTTAAGCTCATCAATAATCACTTCAACCTTTGCCGACATACCCGTTTTGATAAAATCGTATGTGCCTTCGATGCTCACGTTAGTTGCGTAAACCTTAAGGTCTGGATTCAGCCAATTCTGCTGATCGGCTAATGGTGCTTTTTTCAGCACCTTGCCGGTAAAAGTCTTATCCGGAAATGCCGCAATGGTTATTCTTGCCCGCTGTCCTACTTTAATCTTATCAACCCAGGTCTCGTTAACTTTGATTTCCACCTTCATTTCCGAAGAATCCGGTATTGATATAATCCTTTGACGTTCTCTGATTTCCGCTCCTATCTCAATCGGGCTGTTTCTTCGCGCCCACCTGCTGATGCTCGACGAATATACCACCTGTCCCGGTGCCGGCGCCCTTATCACGCAGGCATGGAGCTGTTTTTGCAGTTTTTCCAGGCGTTCCTTCTGCAACAGGTACGTTGCTTTTTTGCTGCCAAGTTTTGTCTGTGCCTGCGTCAGCTTTGATCGTTCGTCGGCTTCAATTCGCTCCGATTCGCGAATGGTCTCATTGTAGTTTCTTAACAGCATCTCAGCCGTTTTCTGCAATTCGTACTTTTCAAATAAATCCATTGCCGTTTTGGTCTGCTCCGC
>CAJVYN010000040.1 GCA_913009355.1 uncultured bacterium
CGGCGAGCGCCTGTTTGTGGAAATGCAGGATGGTTTTTAACATCTCGTACTGCTTGAGCATCGAGGTATGGGTATCGACTTCGTGGAAGGCGTTTTGATGCAGGAAGTCCTCGCGGATTGACCGGGCTGTCTCAAGTGCCAGTCTATTGGCCGGCGACAGGGCCTCGGCGCCCACCAGCCGAACAATCTCGAGAAGCTCAGCTTCCTGCTCTAACAGAGCCATCGCCTTCACTATCAGCTCATCCATCTCATCGCCCTGGTCTTTATCATCGAAGCAGTTCTTTAAGTATTCCTTATAGAATGAATAACTTGTCAGCCAGTCGATAGCTGGGAAGTGCCTCTGGTAAGCGAGCCGGGCCTGTAACGACCAGAACACCTTGACCACGTGCAGAGTCGCCTGCACAACCGAATCCGACAGGTCTCCGCCCGGCGGGCTTACCGCCCCGATAATCGACAAAGCACCTTCTCGCTGCGGACTGCCGATACATTCAACCCGCCCGGCTCTTTCATAGAAAGCTGCAATCCGTGCTCCCAGATACGCAGGATAACCCTCCTCAGCCGGCATCTCCTCCAGGCGGGTCGATATCTCCCGCATCGCTTCAGCCCATCGGCTCGTACTGTCGGCCATCAACGCTACGGTATAACCCATATCCCGGAAATACTCAGCTATGGTAATACCGGTATAGACCGAAGCTTCTCTGGCGGCTACGGGCATATTCGATGTGTTTGCAATCAGTATGGAGCGTTTCATCAGCGGCTCGCCGCTGCGCGGATCTTTCAGTTTTGGAAACTCGGTCAGTACGTCTGTCATTTCGTTGCCGCGCTCGCCGCAGCCGACATAAACGACAATATCGGCGTCAACCCATTTGGCTAACTGATGCTGAACGACGGTTTTGCCCGTTCCAAACGGCCCCGGCACACAGGCCGTCCCGCCCTTGCCGATTGGAAAAAAGGTATCGATAACCCGCTGGCCGGTAATAAGAATCTGATTCGGTGCAAGCCGTTTTCTTACGTTCCTGGCGTTGCGGACGGGACATTTCTGCATCAGCTTAAGCTCGGTTTCCGTGCCGTCTTCGGCAGTGCATACGGCTATCGTTTCAACGACTGTATAATCGCCTTCACTTATTTTTTGCACGGTCCCGGATATTCCAGCCGGCACCATAATCTTATGGGTAAGCAGTGTAGTTTCGGCAACCTCGCCTATGATATCGCCGGGGCCTACCACATCACCGTTTTTTATCGTTGGTTTGAAATGCCATTTCTTTTCCCTGTTCAGACCCGGTATCGCACGGCCTCTGCTCATAAATTCGCCCTCGGCTTTATACAGCCAATCCAGCGGCCTTTGGATACCGTCATAGATACTCTCAATCAGGCCCGGCCCTAATTCAACACTCAGGGCCTCTCCTGTATCAACCACCGGCTCGCCCGGGCCTAAGCCGGTAGTTTCTTCATACACCTGGATGGAGGCAAAATCGCCGTTAAGTTCCACGATTTCGCCTATCAGACTCAGTTTACCCACGCGAACAACATCGTACATTCGTGCGCCGGCCATACCTTCAGCGACAACAACCGGGCCGGCGACTTTAACCACTCTTGCTTCTCTTGTTTCACTCATTCTCTTAAACCTTTATTTTCTGTGTCTTAGCGGCTAACTTTTGTTTTGCAAAATGTTGATGCCCGTAGCCATTTTAAGCACTTCTCCGAGGGCTGCGGTTGCAAAGCCCTGCGATTCGGTGGTGAACGGCACAACCACGATGCAGGGTGTCGGCTTATTTTGCTGACTTGAAAAAGCATCTTCAACCGCCGGCGCTATATTTTCGGCAACTACCACAAGACTATATTTACCGTCGATTATTCTCCCGGCACTTTCAGCCGCTTCTTCGGCGCCATCACCTATGGCAAACGTATCTAACCCAAGCGCCGAGAACGGCATTACAAAATCCGCATCACCTAAAACCGCTACTTTACCTTCCATAATTTCGTCTCTCGTTTTTGTTTTAGCGCCGAGTTCGCAGAGCCCGCAGAGAAAATATTCTTTTTAATTTTTTCATCTCTGCGCTCTTAGCGTTCTCTGCGGTTAATCTTTTCACATTCTACGTTTATTCGCCCAGGCAATCCAAAATAAGCTTTGTCTCCAGAGCGCTGTTCTTCGCTGTCAGAATCAGTCTGACCGTGCGAATTTCATTTTCCTTCATTAACAGATATGCAATCACCGGCTGAGGGCCTGCGGTAATCTGAAGCGTTGTTCTTAAAAATCCGGTCAAATGCTCTTCGCACTGCTGCTCAAGCTTCAGGAAAGATTTGTTCGACACAAAATAATTGACACCTGATTCAACAACTTCGTAGTAGGGCGTTGCAAAAAACAATGCGCCAACCGCTTCGTAGCCGATGTCCAGGCCGTGTTTCAACCGCTGCTGCTCGATGTATCCACCGCTTAGAAAAACGCTGCGCTGGTCCGATTCGGCGAATTTGAGACGAAGCATCGTGCGTATGTTGGTCAAATCAATCCGGGTTCTAAATAGTCCGAGCAGAAAAACGCTCTCTAACTGACGTGCCTTTTGAAGATTATATTCGGCCTGCACAGAATCAATTGCATAATCAATCTGGCGTATATCCTTTTTTTGATAGTACGCCAGGACAGCCCGCCCCACCGCCTGCTGCATATAGTCGGGCAATAAGCTGTAATTTTCCTGTTCAAAGACCTGTTCAAACTGCTCAGCGGCAACATTGCCGTCATCGCTGTAATCCGTCCCTAATGGTTTTTCCGTCAGAGTTCTTCTGATTGCCAGTCGCATATTTGCGAAATCATCTCGTGCCCTGAACAGCTCTGCGATTGGCTCATCAATCATCAGGTCTGCAAACAGCTTCCGCACCGCTGACCTTCTAAGCTTGAGAATGTTTTCTACCTCTGTAAAATTCCTGCTGCCCTGCGGCAGGGCGTATTCGCTCGCCGTCAACAAATCAGCAGCATCTTCGAAGTTTTGCGCATTAGCCATATCCAGCAGTACCGCTCTGCTGAGCATCTGTGTTTCGATCGCTCTTACCTGTGCTGTGGCAAATGCGTACCCCCAGTCCTCACCGCCAACAGGCGGATACGTGTAAAAATCCAGGCCCCCCAGCTCAGCTTGTTCTGCTATATCATTCATTTATTAACCAATAACAAATATCTTTGGCAATACGCATCACGAGAACAATTTTTTTGCCAATTCTATTTCCAGCTCTTTGCGTGCCTGAGCCAATAATACTTCAAGTGAAACATTATTTTTTATCTTGCCGTGCCTTAAAACAAAACCTCCGCCCAGATTCCGCCTTTCGCCTGCCAATCTCAAATTTGCTTTGCCGCCGGGACCTAACTGACGATTCACCTCCTGGATAAACGCTTCATCAATTCGGGTTTCGTTGTTGTCGATGATGACCTCTTCGTCGCCGGTCTCGACCGCTTCAAGCATCAGCTTGGTTATTAGTTTACGATATTCCTCGTCCGGCAGGCTTTGCAGCCGCGTTTGTGCATTGGCAAAGACCTCGTCAAGTATCTTTCGTTTCTCGCCTAAATACTCTTTTGCAATCTCCATTCTCGCCGCCGCCAACAGATGCAGTTTTTTCTCTTCAGCGGCTTTTTGAGCGAGGAGTTCCGTTTGCTTTCTGTACTCGTCTAATTGCTCAGCCAGTTTCGCCTGTTCAGCCGCTTCTTTTTCGTTGGCTTCATTTTTTATTTTCTCCGCCTCGGCTCTTGCATCGGAGAGTATCTTTTCTGTAACCTGTTCGGCATCCATAATTATTCCCGTATCTTGTATATGCGTTTATGCGTAAATACATCCATTCATCCACCAGTTCACGGTGTTGGCCAGGTAATACCTTTCAGCAGAATGAACATCGTTACCAGCAAGCCAAGTACGGCGTAAACTTCAACCATAACCGCATAGACAACGCCAGCCTTAAATGCCATCTCAGGTCTCTTTGCGGCCATTAAGATACCGCCTGCACAGACCTTGCCCTGATGAATAGCGCTCATCAGGCCGGCGAATGCAATCGGCAGACACGCAGCCAATACCTGCCAGCCAATCTGCACGCTCAGCTCCGGTACGCCGCCGGCACCAAAAAAGTTGAGCTTGAGCATTACGAGGAAAGCCGCCAAAAAACCGTAAAAACCCTGCGTACCGGGCAGTACCACCATAATAAACATCTGGCCGTATCGCTCCGGTTTTTCACTCAGTACGCCCGTAGCACTTCTGCCGGCGATGCCAATTCCAATTGCCGAGCCGATACCCGCCATTAAAGCCGCCAACCCAGCTCCGACCAAAGCCAATGCCACTCCGTAATCCATCTCTAACCTGCCTTTCTTGAAAACTAAAAACTATAGCTCAAAATTCAAAACTTTTAAATTTTACATTTTACGCTTTTTTGAGATAAATATGTTTATACTCTTTGCTCAACGGCTCGAACAGTCTTCCGCCGCCCACTAAGAACTTCGGGAAAAACTCCACATATTGCAGCCGTAGTGTATGAACAAAGGCCCCTAAGGCATTTATAGCTATATTAAAAGAGTGGCCCCCGACAAGTACCAATATCGTAACCACAATACCTATGCCGTAAGGTATGTCGAGCGTAATTTTGGCGATAACGTTTATTGCCATTGCCAAACCGGCGGTAACCATACCAAGAGCCATCAATCGCAGATAACTCAATACATCGCCCATATAAAATATCGCACTGAATAAATTATAAAATCCCATCCCGAGCCGGCCGCCCCAGCCGCCTTCTCGATGGCTGAACAGGAATATCATCCCCGCCGGCACAATCGCCAGCATCCCTGCGAATTTGCCGATGCCGGCTGGTATTGACCCCGCCTTACTTGCTCCGAAAACAACAAGCGAATTGAGCATAACCAGCCAGGTTAACTGGTCGCAAACCGCGGCGACGTATTCTTTGCGCTTTAAATTGTGCACAAACGCTATAACCAAACCCGTTAAAATCTGAAAATAGCCCAATGCCAGGGACAGGCCGAAAAACATCATCGGTTTTTCGAGCGGGTCAAACCATATCAGTCTCGCTCGTATCGGCTCCAATGCAGGTATGAACTGCTGCACGGCATCGCCGAACCAGCCGCCTGTCATCGCCCCTGCGACAACGGTGGCAGCCGAACAGATTACCAGCATCCACATCAGCTTTGTGTCGCCCTGCATTTTCCTTATGAAAAAAACCATCAGACCAATCAGGACAAGCCCGTAACCGGCGTCGGTCAGACACAGTGCAAAAAATAACGCAAAAAACGGAGCTAACAGCGCAGTCGGGTCAACCTCGAAATGCTGCGGCATACCGTAGAGTCGCGTTACCACCTCAAATGGCCGAACGAAGTTGTTGTTCTCTATCTCGACGGGGATTTCTTCGCCCTCAGCCGGGGCAATTCTGTTCAAACTCGACGCACCAAACCCGGATACTATCTTCTCCAGGCGGGCATAATCTTTTTCTCTCACCCAGCCTTCCAGAATAACCGTTGCTTCGGTCGCCGGCGTATTGCTTTTGGTACGCTCTCTGCTCAATAGATTTGTGTAGTGGTCGTGAAGGATTTGCAGCTTGAAAAAGTCTTTACCCAAAACAGCGGCTTTTTCGTATTGATACTGCAACTGTTTTTTTGTTTCATTCAGCTTTTGCGTATGTTGCTCTATCAGCTCCGCTACGGTTCCGGTCATTGCACTGAGAGTAACCGCCTCAAAATCCGCCGAGCGCAGCAGCTTTTGAGCGTCATTTACTTGCTCGTTTAGACAAACTATAAGGCAGGCGTATTTGTTGCCGGCTGCGCCAATCTGCTGCACCGCCGCGTCGAGCGCAGCTAAATCCTTTTGTATTTGCTCGAAATGCTGGATGGCTAACAGTCCGGTCAGGCACGTTGTCGTTTCGAGCCAGCCAAGCTCTTCCACGGGCGTTTGAAGGGACGCCCAGGGTTGCAGCTCGGCTAAAATACCATGGAGGTTTTCGCTGTCGGTTTTGAGTTTTTCTATTGCTGCCTGACTTTGCTCGCACTGCTCGACGATGTCTAAGACCTGCTTGTCTGAAACGACATTGTTATACTCTTGCTGGTCAATAACGGTTCGCGGAGAAAGGGCGGCGGCAAGGCCCTTCGGGGATTCGGTATAATCTTTAAGGAATACGAGTGCTCTTGTCAGCCGATTTAATAGCTCTTCGATATCTTTTGGCCGTTCGGCTGCAATGCCAAGCTCAGGGAAATCCCTGCTGACCATTGCTTCTTCTGCGTTTAATATCTGGCAGATACCGCCGCGCTGCAAGAGTTCCAGAAGCTGAGTCGCTTCCGTGCGGTGGCTGACAATTATCACTTTTGCCATTTTAGAAATGGCCATAGTTATCCTTTTAAGTAATCCATTACCTTTGCTGCCGTCCCCGCCATTTTACCGGACGTTCTTTCCCGTAGCTGCCGGCGTTTTTTTTCAGCCTGCGATTCAAGATTCTCAACTTCGGCAAGACCTTCTGATTCCGCCGTAGCAACAGCAGCTTCAATTGCCTTTTTTCTTTCCTGCTCAGCTTCGTCTAAGACCTGGCGCCTGTTCTGCCTGCCTTTTTCAGCTTGTCCGACTGCCTGGGCCCTGGCCTGTTCGATAATCTCTTGTGCCTGTGTTTCAGCCTGTTTTATTTTCTTTATCAATTCCATTTGTGTCCCTGCTATTGAAAATATTTGAGCCAGAAGTTTAAGGGTAAAAGCACAAAAAATCAAAAATTAAAATGCAAAAATAAAAATTACATATCAAAATGTAAAATGACATCTCTATTTTTGATTTTGCGTTTTTCGTTTTACATTTTACGCTTTTTGGCCTTCCCACGCCGCGGCAACTGCCTGTGCCACCTTTTCGTGTACTGCTCTTTCTAAAATATCGGGCAGCAGGGCGTTTGCCGGTGCTAATCCGGCCAATTCTTCAGCGGCGGCTAATTGCATCGCCAGGGTAATCTGCGTCGCCCTGGCATCGAGAGCGCCACGGAAAATACCAGGATAAGCCAGGGCATTATTTATATCCCGTCCGTCAGCGGCTATGGCGGCGCCGGCTTCTATTGCTTCTTCCTTGCTTATTTCGCCGACAGGATTGCTCAAAGGCAGCACAACGGGGTCCTTGGCCATTGACGCAACCATTTCTTTACTGACCATATTCGGACGGGATACCCCTATGAATATATCCTTGCCGATAAATCCTTCGCTCAAACTACCTTTCTCGTTGTTTTTATTGGTAACTTTAGCTAATTGTTGCTTGTAGGGGTTCATATTTTTGCTTCGTCCGCGGTAGATAGCACCTTTCGAGTCATAGAGGACAATATCTCCGATACCGAATTCAAGCAGTATTTGGCTGATAGCAAAACCAGCCGCCCCGGCCCCTAACATAACCACAGAGCAGTGCCGGGGGTTTTTATTTGTCTGCTCAATTGCATTTATCAGCGCAGCTAATACGACAGTAGCCGTGCCGTGCTGGTCGTCGTGAAAGACGGGTATATTGAGCTTGGCTCTTAATTTCTCTTCAATCTCAAAGCAGTCAGGAGCCGCTATATCCTCGAGCTGTATCGCCCCAAACCCCGATGCTATCCGAACAACCGTCTCAACAAAGATATCGATATCTTCGGTATCAATGAGTACCGGAAAACCGCTTATACCGACAAATTCAGCAAGAATTGCGGCTTTGCCCTCCATAACCGGCAGCGAGGCCACCGGGCCGATGTTGCCCAGCCCCAGAACCGCTGTCCCGTTGGTGGCAATTGCGACTCTGTCACAAATACCCGTCATCTCCCAGGCCATTGCAGGATTATTCTTTACTTCTTCACAGACTGCCGCCACGCCGGGCGTGTAAAGCATTCGTAAATCGGTAAGATTCTCTATGGGAACCCTGCTGACCACTTCAATTGAGCCGCGTCTGTGGATTTCGAGTATTTCGTCTGTAACGCTGATAATATCGGTCCCATCGATTGACTTTACCATCTCAAGCAGCTTATCGAGCTGCTTTCTATCAGCCAGATAAACTGTAACATCGCGGATTTTATGTTCGTTTTCCAAGCCCACAAGGTTGATTTCGCCCATATAAGCGCCTGCCCGGCCCAGACAGTCGCTTAATTTAGCGAACATTCCCGGCTTATCCGTAATCCTGCATCGCAGCGTAAATATCTGGGAAGCACAATACCGCTGCTGCCAACTTGTACCTGTCATATCAACCATATTTCGTCGCTCGTGTCTCGTCGCTCGTGTCTTGAATTACAATTTACCATTCACAAACCATGAATTTACTGCCCAAATTCACAAAAACCACCGTTTAGCTTTGCGATGATGAACTATTTCCTGATTATAGGCAAAAACAGGTCTGCCGCTAACAAAAAATAATGCATATTTTGCTCCTTATATACGGAAAGCAACAATAATCACTCTTTATATTATCGCAATTGTGTTATTTATACTCTTCATACGTTACATACTCTTCGCCGGCCTTGCTTCAAGACCCATCAATATCCATCGATGACCAATGCTCAATTAAGGAAAGCTTTTTTGCGTTGACAGCCTGGCTGAGAACTGATATAATCAAGTTTCGAGCTTGAGAGTATGGTTTTTGTTGTGCTCAAGCGGCAGAGATGCCGGCTGACTGAATGACGATGATGATACTGACTGAGAATCACGGTTAGCTTGTTTGGGTTTTCAAAAAGGTGAAAAGCAATGAAAAATACTTCTGTTTCCATTTGTAAAGTGATGTTAGGTGCTGTCTTGTGTACCTTGGTTTTATGGCTTAGCGGATGCTCGCAGCCGGGTGAGACCACGGCTGAGGGGCATAGAAGGCACATTCGCAACGTTCGCCTTAACCAACAGGAGTTGGTCGAAGACATAGACAAGGCTATACACGCTGATAAACCGAGCAAACTTAGCGACAAAAGGATACGTTGATACGCAATACACAAGGGGGCACAAGGGGGCTTACGGCTTGTGCACTTATAGCTCTTATGTATTTGTAACTTACAAACAAAGGGATTTGATTTGTGGAAACGCTCATCGACTATTTCAGCCGGGTGGCGGGATATAATTGGTGGGAAGTTGGCATTGAATTATTTCTTATCGGCCTGGTGGTTTACTGGGCCGTGGACTTCCTCGAAGGCACTCGCGGGGAGGGGTTGTTCCGGGGCGTCATATTCATTCTCATTACAGGTGTGCTCATCTTAAATCTGGTCGTCGAGCGGTTTGGGTTCGCACGGCTGGAATATCTCTACAAGGGTTTTTTGATCGCTGTCTTGATAATTGCAGTCGCCGCCTTTCAGCCGGAGATTCGAA
Source organism: uncultured bacterium (assembly GCA_913009355.1). Taxonomy (GTDB): domain Bacteria; phylum Planctomycetota; class Phycisphaerae; order Sedimentisphaerales; family Anaerobacaceae; genus CAJVYK01. The sequence continues at coordinate 9,302 of CAJVYN010000040.1, forward strand.
GAGCGCTTATACGAATAGGCCAGCCGAGATTTTTAGCAAGCTCTTCGCAGCAGTTGGCAAGAACCGCAGAAGAGATAATTACCGCTGTAACTGAGCTTTCCGCCGCCCGTACAGGCGCTATTATTGTTATCGAGAAGTGGGTGGCATTGGGCGAATTTATAGAGACCGGCGTTCGGATCGATGCCAAAGTTACAGCCGAATTACTCAGGACTATTTTCCAGCCCGGCACCGCCCTTCACGATATGGCGATTATAATACGAGGCGATAGAGTGGTTGCCGCCAGGGTGCAGTTGCCTCTGGCTGAGGCCGCCAGTTTGGATGGCGTTGAGCTTGGTTCCCGTCACCGGGCTGCGATAGGTATAACGGCAGGCTCAGACGCCACTTGTTTGGTAGTAAGCGAGGAGACCGGCATTATTTCAATTGCCCAGAACGGGAAATTGACTCGAAATATAGCCGAGTCTCAGTTAAGAAAGCATCTGACCGGCATGATGGACGAGATGGTGCCGGTTCTCGGAAGATTCTGGAAATTTCCTAAGAAAAACAGCGACCGGAACAGCAAAAGCCGGACGTAGCGTGCGAGTTTCACAATGGTAAAAAAAATCAAATACGGCAAAATACTGCTGGTGATATTTCTGACAGGCTTAATCTGGTGCTGGGCGGACCTGGCCCTGGATGAAAAATTGCCTGTTTCCAGTGCTAAGATAAGTGTAGCCAAATCTGCCGACCCTAATCTCTGGGTAAGTTTCAACGACGATAATGAATCGTCCGTTTCTATTGAGGAGGTGGTTCTTAAAGGTTCGGCGGCGAAAATTGCTGATGTGAGGCGAAAACTAAACGATGGTTCGCTGGTCATCGAATTTTTTCTGGACCCCAAACGGGAAGCAATGACAGGGCCTGGCAGACACAGTCTGGATGTGCTGACTTTCCTGAGACGGGCCGACCGGATAAGACAGCTCGGCCTTACAGTTGAATCCTGCGAGCCGGCTAAACTTTCCGTCAATGTCGTTGGGCTTGTTAAAAGAGCGCTGGATGTAAAATGTCTGGACGAAGACCAGAATCCTGTAGAGGTTGCCGCTGTTGAACCGGCGCAGGTGGATATATTTGTGCCCGAAGACTGGCTCGGCGGTGCGAAAGTACAGTTGACACGCAGAGAAATCAAGCAGGCAAGGTCGTCAGCTATTGAAAAAACACCCTATATCGAGCTGGCCGGGACGACCATGGAGGCCTCAACAGCCGTGAAAATTACTACCCTGCCGGAAGGAGACAGGCTTAGTGATTACACTATAACAACCGCAACGCTGGGGTTTAGTTTGAGTGCAAACCTGCAGAGCAAATACAAAGTTGTAGTAACCAATCTAAATGAGGTGATACGTGCTATTACCATCAAGGCCACGCCCGATGCAAAGCGGGCCTATGAAAAGATGCGTTATCAGGTGATATTGGAAATTGACGACAGCGACAAGGACGCCAAGCCGACGGAGCCGCCAAGGAGAGAGCTGGTTTACAACTTTCCGGATGAGTATGTCCGCAGAGATGAGATTAGACTGAATCAACAGCCCGTTACCGCTCAATTTAAACTGATACCTCTGCCCTCTGCCGAGAAGGCTCCGTAGGGCGTGAAATACTGAAAGCTGTTCCCCTTAACTGCGTCTGGGAGCCAGGAAAGCTATCAGCGCTTCGACCGTCATCCACAATGCCAGTGCAAAAATCACAGCTCCGATTGTAACAAGAAGCCAATTTTTGTCGGCGAGAAAAATCATTTCATTTTTCACCATAGCCGAGTTTGTAATCGCCAGCATAATCAGGCACGGCACTGCGGTTACGATAAACTTCCATCCGCCTTTGCGTTTTAGATAAAGTGTAACCACCAGCAGAGCCAGAGCCGCCAGAAGTTGATTTGCCGCCCCGAACAGCGGCCAAAGTTTCATAGCCCCTTTTCCGTCTGCTCCTGTGGCAAAGGCCAAAGCCGCAGCGGCAAGTACAGCAAAACTGGTCGCCGCCCATCTGTTGGTCAGGAACGGAATTTTCAGATCGGCTGCCAGTTCGCTTATCACATAGCGTTGGAGTCGCACGGTGGTATCGAGGGTCGTGCCTGCAAACGATGCGATGAATACGCCCATAAGCGTCACCCCGACCGCCTCGGGCACACCGAGTGTGCCCATCATATTTGCTGCGCCGATAACTACCGGCGCTATCTTGTCTGATAGTCCTTTGGCCCCTATCCAGGAGCTGTATTGATGCTGCCAGGCGGCTTGGCCGGTCAGGATTGAGCCGTCTGCGGTTTTCAAGGCCATCCCGATACCGGCCCCGACGCAGATAATAACCAGTACCGCTAATACGCCTTCCAGCAGCATTGAGCCGTATCCCACGAATAAACTGTCCGGCTCTTCTTTAGCAATCTGCTTGGAAGTTGTGCCGCTGGCCACAAGCGAATGGAAGCCGCTTATGGCGCCACAGGCGATTATGACGAACATAAACGGCCATATCGGCGGCGTATTTGCCGGCAGTGAGGTGTTGACAGCGGGGGCCACTAAGGGCAGTTTTCCCGCTAATGATGCCGCCACTGTCCCGCTGACCAGAAGGCCCATAGCAATAAAAAGCTGCCAGGCGTTGATATAATCTCTCGGCTGCAAAAGTGTTGTTACCGGCAGTGTCGAAGCTACCCAGGCATAAATCAGCAGGATTATCACCCACAATCCGGTAGGTGGTATCCCAAAAACCGAGCCGAGTTCGATAGGGCGCCAACTGCCGAGGCCGATACACAGGTACATTCCAGCCACGGCAATGGCTGTTGCAACCGGAATGTTGATACCTTTTTTATAAACTGCGAAGCCAAGTGCAACCGCTATTGGAATCTGCAGCCAGACTGCGATAACGGCGCTTGGAAATCTCGTAAAGACCGTTGCAATCACAACGCCGAATATTGCGATAACAATCAGCAGCGTCAAAAACACGATGGCAAAGAATATGAACCGCACGCGGGTGTTGATATACTTAGCGGTTATTTCCGAGATGCTTTTGCCCTGGTTTCGTATCGACACCACCAGCGCGCCGAAATCGTGCACCGCTCCCATAAAGATACAGCCGAACAGCACCCAGATGACAGCCGGCAGCCAGCCCCAGATGATTCCGATAGCCGGCCCTACGATAGGCCCTGTGCCGGCGATTGATGTGTAGTGATGCCCGAAGATGATGGCCTTGCGGGTGGGCACGTAATCGATACCGGCTTGAAGTTCCACGGAGGGTACGGGTGCATTTTTGTCGATTTTGAATATTTTTTCAGCGAGGAACCGTCCGTAAGTATGATAAGCTATTAGATACCCTCCCCCGCAAACCAGCATCAGTAAAAGCGTATCCATTTTTTGTGCCTCTATTTTCTATGCGAACGGGCCAGCAGTCTTATCGGCACCTCTGCTATCGGCAGTATTGATTTTAACCTTCCTATGATAAATCGGCGATAATTTTCTTCAAAAAGCTGCGGGTTATTTACGAACATAAGTATCGTAATCGGGTTGACGGCGAGCTGGGTGACATAGTAAATTTTTGGCCAGCCCTTTCCTGTGCGTTTGGTTGCACCGACTCGTTCGTCCTTTATGATTTCAAAGGCCTTGTTCAACTTAGCGGTAGGTATCCATGTTGTGGTCTGCTTGAAAACTTGCGCCGCCAAATCCAGAACACTCTGAACGTTCTTCGCCTCGGTTGCAGTGGTAAAGGCTATCGGTGCATATTTTAAGCCCGGCAGCAGTTTCGTCAAATAATCTTCATAGTCACCGGTGACAGTTGTCTCTTTGGCCAGGTCCCATTTGTTGATAACGATTATGCAGCTTTTGTATTCTTCAGTAATAAATCTGGCTAACTTTTTATCGACCTGCGAGACCGGTACAGTCGCATCAATCAGAAACAGCACAACATCGGCCCTGTGGATAGACCGGGTTACCCGCACGTAACTGTAAAACTCGATGCTGTCGGCCATTTTGTTTTTTTTTCTTATCCCCGCAGTGTCAATGACGACTATGGTTTTGCCGTCTTTCTCGAAGCGTACGTCCACAGCGTCCCTGGTAGTGCCCGGCATCTCGCTGACGATCACTCTCTCACTGCCGACCATAGCGTTTACGAGAGTGCTTTTGCCGGCGTTTCGCTTGCCGACTATCGCTATTTTCATAACCGGCTGTGCCGGCCTGGTCGATTCTAAAGCTGTCAGTTTCTCGAAGACTTTATCGAGCAGGACGGATTTATTAAGGTTGTTCGCTGCCGATATGCACAGGAATTCTCCGAATCCGAGTTTGGTAAACTCACCTGCGGTGGGAAACATTTTGGCTGTATCAGCTTTGTTTGCAACACCGATTATTTCTACGTTGTGTTTGCGCAGGAGCTGGGCTATTTGTTTATCTAACGGCACGAGTCCGTCGCGGATATCGACCATAAACAGAATAAGGTTAGCCGATTCAATTGCCTGGCGGATTTGCCCTTCGATATGGCCGCTTAGCTGGTCGCTGTCAACTATCCCGTATCCGCCGGTATCTACCAGCTCGATGTATCGGCCGTTTTTTTCGATGAGGGTGCTGATACGGTCTCTTGTAACGCCGGCGGTCGGCTCAACGATACTTATCATCTCTCCGGCCAGGGCGTTTAACAGACTGCTCTTGCCCACGTTCGGCCGACCAATTATTGCAACTATCGGTACTGCCATAAGTTTCGTCCGGATTCAATATTAGACCGTAGTCATAAGAAAAGTTGATTATACCAGAATTGTCAAATGATTTGAAGTGCCCGGTTTAGGATATTGTTTAGCCGCCGGCATAACGGCGTAAGGTATTGTATATTTAGCCCGTAAAACAAATTGCAGCGCATTGTTTTACAATGCGCTGCAATGATACTTCGGCGTAAGCGTTTGACCCAATGATATAGACACACAGCACACAGAGTAAAACCCTCTCACTCTGCCGCAAAATCTGGTAGCGTTTTTCTTCTAATCTCGCCCCTTAGTTCCAGACTTTAATCCCTGGTACTGTCTTGCCGTCGGGCGTTACTACGCGCAACATAAATTCGTACTCACCCCAGTCCTGGTCAACCTTCATCAGGATAAGGTGCGTCCCTTTCGAAAGTTTCATGGGGTAAACTTCCTGGTCTGTCGCAGCGGCTCGGTAAACGTGTTCTGCTCCGATAAGTTTATGGTCAATCCAGAGCTTGTAGCCGTCGTCTGAGCCGACTCTGATTTCCACATCTGCATCCTCTTTAAGTTCCAGCCAGCAGGCAGAGTACGTAAGAATATCTTCCTGACCATACTCCAGGCCGAGCTGTTCGATTGAGGAGAAGTTGATTTCGGGGTCCGGCGAATTATACTGTGCCCACTTTACTTTCGTGCCGTCTTCTTTGGCCACTTCGGCTCCGTTGGCGGGGACATAGTTAGCTTCGCCTCCAAGATAATCAGTATCAAAGCCTTTGTTGTCCGGCCGATCTCCTGGATTGGGGAAAGGCCCGATCACCAGCCAGTTGGCTATGAAACCTTCCTCGTCTAGCCAGTTGCTTACAGGCTCATAAGGGCCGAGTCTTTTCGCTGCTGGAGCTGCTGGTTTTTCTGCAGCGGTGACAGCCGGTTGTGCAGCGGGGCCGCCTGCCGGTTGTGTAGCAGGACCTTCGCATCCAACGACCAGGGCACACACAGCCGCCAGGCACAGTACGATAATACATACACGCATCTTAGTCTCCTTTCTGACAATTGAATTAAACAATGCTATTTTCTGTAATCTGCTCACATATAGAGGAGGAATTACTTTACGTCAAGTTATATTTTACGTCAAATATAATTTGATATTTTTAAAAAATTACCACTGAGACCGTCGAGTAAGATTTTTCGGCCTGATGATTAAAAGGGCGGTTAGCTAATACAAATCGTGCTTTGGGGCAATCCATAAAACAATGAAAACTTCATCCTTCAGGCGCACACCAGCCATTCTTTCTTTATCGGTAAGGCGAAATACTTTAACTTTATCATCA
>CAJVYN010000041.1 GCA_913009355.1 uncultured bacterium
GGTCAGGAGCATTTTATCCCTTACCAACTCCACATATTCGAATCTGCCTTAATTCTCTATTACAAGAAAACAATATATAATCCGTGTTTATCCGTGTAAACTTGTGCCCGCGCAGGCGGGTATCAGTAGCCAATTTTTCTTTCGTTTTTTCTTCGTGTTTTTCGTGTCCTTCGTGGTAAATTTTTCTTTGTGCCTTTGCCACTTTGTCACTCTTTCTTCTCTGCGACCTCAGCGGTCTCTATAATACTCCCCAAAAACTGGGCGCATGATTAAGGTGGATTTGTCGCCTGAGACGATAACGTATTCAGGAGACAGATTTATGAAAAACAAAAGGCGTAATCACAGCGCTCAGTTTAAGGCAAAAGTTGCCTTGGCAGCGGCTAAAGGCGACAAAACGATAGCTGAACTGGCCAGCGAGTTTGATGTCCATCCGAATCAAATAGCTCAGTGGAAGAAACAGTTATTACAATTACTGCCGGAGTTGTTTTCTCTTTCTCGGCGGAAGCAGAAGCAAAAACACGACGATCTAAAAGAGTATTTGTATCAGCAAATAGGCCGGTTAAAAGTTGAGATTGACTGGCTTAAAAAAAAATCTGGACTTGACACTTGAACAAAAACGAAGGGCAGTAGAGCCTAGGCACAGCAGGATAACGATTTGTCGGCAGTGCGAATTGCTGGGACTTGGCCGAAGCAGCTTGTATTATAAGTCCTGTGGCAACTCACAATATAACGAGCAATTAATGAGATTGTTAGACGAACAATATATCGAGATGCCGTTTTATGGCATTGACAAGATGACCGAATGGTTGCGACGTCAGGGTCATTATGTCAATCATAAAAGAGTTCGACGGCTAATGCGGCAAATGGGCTTAGAAGCAGTATATCCGCGTCGAAAGCGTGGTTTGAGCATACCAGACTCCCAGCACAAGATATATCCGTACCTGCTCAGAGACGTACAGATAACCCGGCCTGATCAGGTCTGGTCAACAGATATAACATATATTCGTATGTATCACGGCTGGCTTTATCTCGTGGCTGTAATTGATTGGTTCAGCCGTTACGTTCTCAGTTGGGAAATATCGATAACACTGGAATCAGAATTTTGTATTTCTGCTTTGAAAGAGGCGTTGAGTTCGGGCAAGCCTGAGATTTTTAATACGGATCAGGGCAGCCAGTTTACCTCGATAGATTTTACAAAAGTACTGTTGGACGCAGGCGTTCAAATTAGTATGGACGGCAAAGGACGAGTCTTTGACAATATTTTTATAGAGCGACTGTGGCGAACAGTGAAAGTCGAGGAGGTTTATCTGCGGGACTATCAGACGGTAACCGAGGCGAGGTATAACCTTGGCCGGTATTTTGAGCTTTATAATAATCGACGACTACACCAGGCGTTGGGCTATCGCAGCCCAGCCGAGGTGCATGGCGCAGCAGTTGGCACTCCGGTCGCCCTACGGGCTCCCTCCGTTCCAACTGCTCTAACAGAGTGCGACGAATCCACTTTAAGAGCCCCGGTTTTTTGTCTTGACAATGGGTAGGGGTATATATAGAGCCTTTCAGATCCATAAGCGTATGGAGCTTTACAGCACTTTTGTGCTTGCGATGTTGAGCCCATGGAAATAGCGAAAGGCATAAGTCGATAACGGTTGCATCTAAGGCGTAGACTGTATTTTTTAATGTAACGCCAAAGTCTTCGTCTGTGTAAAGTTGTCTGGCTTTGGCTATTAGAGCTTGTGCAAAGTCGTGATATATTTGCCAGTTTCTTTTCTCGTTTGCATCGGCTAAAGTACTTCGAGAAATTTTGCCTCGAAAGCCACAGCGATATAGCTTGTCCTCTAAAGCACGCAAACAAGTTTCGACATCTCTTAAGCTGTCTCGATATGTCAACTGCGCAAAAGCCATTGTTAGATATTGGTCGAAACATGAAAAAGATTTGGTTCGATGGTTGCCATTGTAGCGATTGACACAAGCTCTGAATTGATGCCTTGGAATAAAGTCCAGGATTTGCGAAAAAACTGTACGTTCGTTGTTCATTAGTTGCGATTCTCCTGCTTGGTGATTGTAAAATATCACCGCAGGATAACAGCGAGTTCAAATCGATTACAGTTGTTTTTTGATGTAACATTATATAGCTTAATCAGTTATAAAAAATTATTAAAAGTTAACCGGACAGTACTGGGCCGAAAACAAAAACTGCGTGGGGTAAAAGCCAGCCCTATCACCTAATCAATCAAGAGATTGAAGAGTGACGAATAATTTGCAAAGCGAAATAGGGGGTCGTAAACATTTGCGTCATCAATTGTCATTCAGTAACTTTTGATTTGCCGTTAGAATTGAAATCCCCGTGTCCAGTTCTGCAAAATCAGCATCATTCGTGACAATCAGCAGATTATCCAATTTGGCAAGGTGGTGATAGTAACAATCATTAAAGTCAATCTTGTCTAATCCATTTAGAACATCTGACAGGGATATTTCTGTAGCTCGATCATCTAAGGGCGTTGAAATCTTCAACAGTTGAGTATTAAAAACTGTTTGAATATCTTTGACGGCACTGTGATAATGCAAACTACTTCGATAATCCTGTTTGAAATCTCTCATGCTGACATCTTTACGTTTCACTCTGCTAAAATCCAATCTTAGCCAACGGTTGACAATTTCAGATATGACCAGCGAAGAAATATAGATGGCGGTGTTACTATTGATAGCCTTCTTCAAGAAACTATCGTACTTGCGAATAGTATTTTTGTTGTAGTTGCCTATGGGGCAATAAAAATACAGCCATATGTTTGCGTCAAAAAAATACTTGTCTCCATCCTGAGGCGCATAAGTCTCGATATCCATCACCTTATTCATCGTCAAAAGCCTCCCGGATATCCTTTTCGAGATTTTCCTTGTCCTTGAAGTATTCCTTAGCGCGTTCAATAATTTTTACCATAAGCTCTTTATCTTCTGGCTGGAGGTTACTAGTGCTTAAATGCTTGCGCAAAAAGGGGCTGTCATATTTATTATAAAGCTGACCAATTGCAGCATTGAGAAAAGTGGAGGTCAGCGTTTCTATGTTTACAAAATCGAGAACAACTTCAAAGTCTTTTCCCAAAAAAGCACTTATCGTTTCGAACAGTCTGTCTCCATCTTCTGTGGAAACAGCCGCTTTGCCACCAACAACATCAAATATGTTTATTGTTTTTCGTTCCATAAATTTCTCTTTCCTTTAGAAAGCTATATCCATATCTTCTATTTCAGAGCTTAGACAATAAGAACTTGTATCATTTATATTAAATTCTAAGTTGACCGCAGTTCCTTTAAAAAACACGTCTAATTTTTTGGATACCGACTTGTCATTTTTTTCAAACCAATATCCATCCGCTGAAGTAATCTGTATCTTTCCCTTATTCTTACGTAAAAAGTCACGTATCAACGTAAAGCCAAGACCGCCCGGAATATTATCTTTTCTTGTGGTTGTGTTCTCTCGAACAGCCCACTCAATAGCTTTTTTACCTGAAACTTTACGTCCTGAGTAATCCCGGACATTTTTACGAATCGTATTGCCAATATCAACAATAGTGAAATCCAATCGTCCCTTTTGTGGATAATACTGTCCACACGAAAAGACAAATTTACATTTTCCGTGTGTCCGAGCATTATTGAAGATTTCGAGAATGCTTTCTTTAATCTTTTTTCTTAAAAGAGCAGACATGCTCGGCATTTTTGAATGAGCCAACAGTTTTTTCTCAAGATATTTTTCAAATGAACCTATTTCACTTACTTTGGATTTGCGATATTCCACCGTTGTTTGATAACTATCCGGCAAGGATTCACCACCAAAATAACTATAGCGAGTTTTCTTAAATATTTTTTCCTGTTCTGGTCTAAGGTTGACAATGTCAAAGTCATTTGTCCATGCAGATTCCATAATAGCACCCAGCATGGCAAGCATATTGGCATCAAACCAGGTAGTATTTTGAAAATCAAGCTGAATCGTTTCAAATTGGCACGGCTTCACCTGTTGATAAATGTTTGCCAACGATGCAAAACCCTGCTGATCGCTATCTATTGTATGTGGTAATTGTATCGTTAACATAGGTTGATTCCAATGAACTTTAAACTCTCGATGCAGCAGTCATCAATAATTGTTGGCAGCCACGAACTGGCCGTCGGCCATAGGGTACTCCAAATGGCTCTTGCCGTCAAATCAATTCTGCTTCCTCTATGCCCTCTCTGTGGCAATAATTCGTATTTCGTGATGCGTATAGCAAACTCCGCCCAGAGGACGGAGCTAAACATAACAACGTAAACCCCCAGGATAAACCTGGGGGCTAAATTAAATGAAGCTATCTATTTTCGCTACGCATATTCCTTCTGTTACTTCGTGGGGACCCATTCGACCTCGCTCAGGGCGACAAGGACCTTCCATAAGCTCTATACTATCAAATTATCATTTTTTTGCACAACTTAGAGCAATTTATTTTGTAAAGTTACCGCTTTCCAAATCGACCCTGTATCGGCGAAGTGGGTTTCCCTGCTGGTTTGGGGATTATTGTGCCGGCAAATTCGCCGGCGTTGCCGCCGTTGATGTTAGGCCAGCTGGGGCCGGGCTTTATAATACCTGAAATTTCTAATAGGGTTGACATACCCGGCCTGGCGTAATATATTACGTGTTTTTCCGGCGGAACTTTTGTGGTATTCCCCCTCGTGCAAATGGTTCTGTATTTTGTGAAAATTGAATAAGCCTATAGATAAATATGGGAAAGCAGACAAGAAGAGAATTTTTGAAGATGATGGGGCTTGCAGCGGCTTCGGTGGGGACGCTGTCGATACTGCCGTGCCGTACCGGTATGGGCCAAATAACAGGGTCGAAAAGAAAACAGCCCAACATCATCTTTGTATTAACCGATGACCAGGGCTGGGGCGACCTCGGCTGTCACGGCAATCCAGTCGTTAAAACGCCTAATCTCGATAAGTTTGCCGAAGAGAGCGTGGAATTTTCGCAGTTTTATGTCTGCCCTGTTTGTTCGCCCACGCGGGCCAGCCTGATGACCGGACGCTACAACTACCGTACAAAAGTGGCGGTTGCAGGAGGCGGCTGGTCAATGATGGACACGGATGAGGTTACGATTGCTGAGGCACTACGGGACGCCGGTTACGCAACCGCTATATTCGGCAAGTGGCATCTGGGCGATAACTATCCTATGCGGACTATCGACCAGGGCTTCGATGAATCCATCGTACACAAAGGCGGCGGTATAGGATACCCGGACGACCCGCCGGGGAATAGTTACTTCGACCCTATACTGCAGCACAACGGTAAGCCGGAGAAGTTCAAGGGCTACTGTATGGATGTTTATACTGACGCTACAATAAAATTTGTTGAGGACAATAAAGACAAGCCGTTCTTTGTATATCTTTCCACCAATACGGTGCATACGCCTTTACAGATAAGCGATGAGTATGTTGCTCCTTATAAGGCGATGGGGCTGACCGATAAGACGGCCAGGGTGTATGGAATGGTTACCAATATCGATGATAATTTTGGTCGGCTGCTTGCGAAACTCAAAGATTCTGGTTTAGAGGACAATACGATAGTTATTTTTATGAGCGACAATGGCCCATCTCAGGGCGTTGTGGAAGATGACCGTTATTCGGCGGGGCTGCGAGGCCTGAAGGGAATGGTGTACGAAAATGGTATTCGTGTGCCTTGTTTTATTCGCTGGCCGGGCGGTTTCAAAGGCGGCAGGAAAATTGACCGAATCGCCGCCCATATCGATATTATGCCGACTCTGCTGGATGCCTGCGAGCTGAACAGGCCAAAGGATGTATCGCTCGATGGTGTCAGTTTGATGCCGCTGTTGCGGGCGGATGACGGGGACTGGCCGAATAGAACGCTGTATTTTCAATGGCACAGCCAACCGTTTATACCGCAGCTTTATCGCTGCTTTGCGGCTCGTAACCAAAAATATAAACTCGTTCAGGCACAGGGGCTGGATATAAAGGGTGCCATAATGAGGTCATACAAACAGACTTGTCGGGCACAGGGCAGGAAGTACCAGCCCCCGAAAAACAGAAATGAATTCAGGTTTGAGCTTTTCGATATATCCAAAGACCCGCTCGAGAAAAATGATATTTCAGCCGAACATCCGGAAATCGTTGCGAAGATGAAGGCCGACTACGAGAGGTGGTTTAACGATGTTACCACCACGCGCGGCTTTGACCGGCCGAAGACGATTCTTGGTACGCCTTATGAAAACCCGACTATGCTGACGCCGCAGGGCTGGCGTAAAGGAGGCTGGGCTGTTCAGATAGCTAATACCGGCAAATATACGATAACATTGCCACGGCTTACGGGTAAAGCACTGACTGTGAGACGAGCATACGTCAAACTTGGCGATGTGGATTTGAGTAAGGACTTTGAGAAGGGCACAACTGAATTTAAGTTTGAGAATGTTGAGCTGAAAAAAGGCCTTGTTGGCCGGCTCCAGGCATGGATCGAGCTGAAAGGAAAGAGAGTTATTGTTAAATACGTTGATGTGAAACGGCTGGATTGATACGCTGAAATATTACTTAGAAGGAGATTTTTAACGATGGCGGAAAGAAGAGTTTATTTCTTCGGCAACGGTAAAGCTGAAGGCAATGCAAAGATGAAGGAACTTCTGGGCGGTAAGGGTGCAAATTTAGCGGAGATGACCAATCTTGGTGTGCCTGTCCCGCCGGGCTTTACTATCGCTACGAAGGTGTGCAGCGAGTATTACAAATCCAAAGGCAAATGGCCAAAGGGACTGGCTGATGAAATTGATAAGAATGTGGCCAAATTAGAGAAGGTAATGTCGGCCAAGCTGGGCAGTATCGATAAGCCCTTGCTGGTCAGCGTCAGAAGTGGGGCGGCTGTGTCTATGCCGGGTATGATGGATACGGTGCTTAACCTGGGGCTGAACGACAATGTGATTGAAGGTATTATTAAAAAGACGGGTAATCCGAGATTTGCTTATGATATTTACCGCAGGTTTATCGATATGTTCGGCGATGTGGTAATGGGCTGTTCACACGAGCACTTCGAGAAAGTAATTCATACGGCTAAGAAAAATGCCGGAGTCGAACTCGACAATGAGCTAAGTGCTGAGCAATTAAAAGAGGTTGTCGCCAAATACAAAAGCATTTACAAAAAGCACGTGGGGCAATTGTTTCCGCAGGATGGACGTGTTCAGTTAAAATACGCCATCAATGCCGTGCTTAGTTCCTGGATGATTGACAGGGCGATTAAGTATCGCCAGCTAAACGATATTACCGGCCTGCTTGGCACGGCTGTGAATGTTCAGACGATGGTATTCGGCAATATGGGTCCCGATTGCGCTACCGGCGTTTGTTTTACTCGTAACCCAAGCACCGGGGAAAAAGAATTCTACGGTGAGTTCCTGATGAATGCACAGGGTGAAGATGTTGTCGCTGGTATCAGAACGCCTCTGCCATTGAAAAAACTGGCGAAAATAATGCCGAAGGCCTATACGCAGCTTACACGTCTGATGACTAAGCTGGAAAGACACTATAAAGATATGCAGGATATGGAATTTACCATTCAGGAGGATAAACTCTATATTCTGCAGACACGCACCGGTAAGAGAACGGCTGAATCTGCGATAAAGATTGCCGTTGATATGGTTCAGGAACGACTTATTCCCAGAAAAGAAGCTGTCAAGCGGGTAACTCCGGAACAATTAGACCGCCTGCTGCATCCGCATTTTGACCCGAAAGCCGAGCGAAAAACAATTGCCAGAGGTCTGCCTGCATCGCCGGGCGCTGCGGTTGGACAGGTTGTATTCTCCGCTGACACCGCTGAGGCCTGGAGAGACAAAGGCAAAAAGGTCATCCTTGTTCGGATTGAAACCAGTCCTGAAGATATTGGCGGTATGGATGCGGCGGTTGGTATCCTGACGGCTCGCGGCGGTATGACGAGCCATGCGGCGGTTGTTGCCCGCGGGATGGGGAAGTGCTGCGTGGCAGGTGTGAGCACACTGAATATCAATTACAAAGCCGGTAAGCTCACCGTCGGTAAATTGGCCGTCAAAGAAGGAGACTGGATTAGTCTTGACGGTTCTACCGGTGAGGTTATGACAGGGCAGTTGGCTACGGTGGAGCCGAAAATGAGCAGTGACTTTGACAGGTTTATGAAAATTTGTGACGGTGTTCGCAGGCTCGGCGTCAGGACAAATGCTGATACGCCGGAAGATGCGAAGCGGGCGAGAGAATTTGGCGCTGAAGGTATCGGACTTTGCAGGACTGAACATATGTTCTTCGAGGGGCAGCGGATTTGGCCTGTACGGCAGATGATTTTGGCAGCCGAGGATTATACGCTAATGCTTAGCGAACTTGATGCTGCCGGTACCCCAAAAGAGAAGAAAGCTATCGAAAAGAAATATGCTTCCGTTAGAAAACAGTTCGAAGGTGCGTTGAAAAAACTTCTGCCGTATCAGCGAAGTGACTTCGAAGGTATATTCAAGGCGATGGCTTCTCTGCCGGTGACAATTCGTCTGCTGGACCCGCCGCTGCACGAGTTTTTGCCGCAGGACAGGTGGAACCAGGCCGAAATGGCTAAGTGGCTTGGGATTAAGCCGGCAGTAGTCAAGAAAATGGTTGACCAGTTACATGAGTTTAATCCGATGCTTGGGCATCGCGGCTGTCGGCTGGCGGTAACATATCCGGCTATATACCGTATGCAGGCAAGAGCGATTATTGAGGCGGCGCTGAATATCAAAAAGACCGGCATGATAGTTCTTCCTGAAATTATGATTCCGCTGGTGGGCTCGGTTAAAGAATTGAAGTTGGTTAAGGACCAGGTTGTCGACGAAATTGAGACTGTCTTTAAAGAAAAGGGTACCAGAATTAAATATATGATTGGTACGATGATTGAGGTTCCCAGGGCCGCCTTGACCGCTGACGAAATAGCTACTGAGGCACAGTTCTTTAGTTTTGGGACAAATGACCTTACGCAGATGGCGATGGGCTTTTCGCGGGACGATGCCGGTAAATTCCTCGGTGATTACGTCAGTAAGGGTATTTATGCCGCCGACCCGTTCGCCAAGCTCGACCAGGAAGGAGTCGGTAAACTGGTGGAAATGGGTACGAAGCTCGGAAGAAAGACCAGGAAACAATTGAAGATTGGTATCTGCGGCGAGCACGGCGGTGAGCCGGACAGTATTGATTTTTGTCATCGAATCGGCTTGAACTACGTATCCTGTTCGCCGTTTAGAGTGCCGATTGCAAGGTTGGCTGCTGCACAGGCGGCGGTGAAATAATTGACTATTGATAATTGATGTTAAATAGACAATAATCAACAATCAATAATCATTAATCAATAATCATTTGAACGGTGAGAGTAGCTCAGCTGGTTAGAGCACTGGATTGTGGATCCAGGGGTCGCGGGTTCGAATCCCGTCTTTCACCCTTATGAAAAAAGGGCTAAGCCCTCCTCCGAACAAGGGCTAAGACCTCCTCCGAACAAGGGCTAAGCCCTCCTCCGAACTTAGCCCTTTTCTTGTTTACCGAAATACCGAAAGCTGATTATTTTCTGCCTCTGCGAAGCAGCAAGGCGCCGAGGCCGAGCAAAACCATTGTCGCCGGCTCGGGCACAATCACGAACGCCAGGTCAATAGATTCGCCCTGATTTGGATGGCCGTCGGGATAGCGAAGCTCGTTCCACACAATACCATTATTGATTGCCGGGTCAGCCCAGACTGCGTCGTCGTTCCAGTGCTCAGGCGAACTCTTCCAGCCGAACTGGCCCCCGGCCCCGAGAATCGGCAACGCTTCAACGTCCAGCCAGTACACTATAGGATTTGACTCCGTTCCCTCTTGGAAAAAACGCTCGCCCGACGGGATATGGAAGTTGTACTGGAACACAAGTTGCTCGTTACCCGGCAGGTACTCTCCCGTATCGGGATTGTACCACGCCTCGCCTTCAGCGATTCCCCAGTAATGTCGCCAGCTGAACTCGCCGAAGCTGCCGCGGAAAGTTCGTTCCCACAATAGTTCTCCCGGCATGCTGTGCGACTCGGCAGTAGAGGGAATATCTGAATGGATACTCAGGCGAAAGTCCAAAAGCCCGGGGTCAGAAGTCCGAGTATCGGAATCTATGGGCGGTTGGTCGTTCTTCCAGGAACCCCAGATATGGACATCCGTTATCTCGCCGGGCGCTGTGCACAGAAAGTCGTCCGCCAGAACATTAGGGGTGGTTGCGTGAACGTCCATTCCCTCGGAGGTCAGATGCGGCAATTGCACCCACTTGGCAGGGTCGCCCTCATTCCAGTCGCCCAGCGCCGTCGTACTTGCGAATAACAGAAACAAACTTGTTAAAAAAAGTAACCTTTTCATAATTACCTTCTCCTAAAATTGCGTTCTGCGCTTTTTTAGGAAAGCCAAAACGCCAATTGCTATGAGAGAAAAACTCGTCGGCTCGGGCACAGTAACCGCTGATTCGCTTGACTCGTCAGGCAAGGCGATAACATGCGCACCGACGCGAATAGTGCAGGTATTCAATCCGTCAATCACGTCTTCGAGTGTGCCGTTAATTTTTAAGGCGAAAGTGATTCGGACCCATTCGCCGGGATTTACGCCATTTTGGGGCGGAGCAGGATCGCTATCAAAAGAGAAATCCTCATCTGTCACAAATGAAGGTTCAAGCGTATTGCCGCTGGGTAAATTATGTGGTGTTGCTGACCGACTAAATGATGTTCCCGGCCCATCGGTTATCCCGGCAACGTCTGAAAACGACCCGACATCAAAGTAAATTCTTGCGATAGAACAATCGAACAGGCTTTCATTGTAAAATGTAAAGTCAACCCGGCCTGCCGTTCCATTAGAAACTTCGACATACAAAGCTATATCATTACTGTCATAGAAACCGCCGTTATCCGTAAAGATTTCGATGGGGTATATGTAGCCGGCGTGCAGAGGGCGAGCAGATATCCCAAGTACAAAGGGGAAAATAAGGCCGAAGAGAAGAAACTTTCTACTCATCATCCACATCCTTTTTCGAGATACGGACTTGTTCGTTATAGAAAAGTCACTCTGTAATAAATTCATTATCGTTATCACGGCGATATAACAGCCGTGTTTGTTTTCTTGCTGGGCTTGTCTAACTTCAGGTTAATGTCGTGTTAAGCTATCAAACCCAGCGAAGAAGAGGAGAGAGAGTTCTTCAGCCTTGGTACTACTTATCATTATCACGGCAAAGCCGTGCTGGCTTTCTGCCAGGCCTGGCAACCTCGTTTTGGGTCATCAAGCCCAGCTTGGGGGGAGAAAACTCCTTGTGAGCACTTACCACGTTAATAAACTCGGATAGAGCTTTTAGCCGTTTTCCTTTTAACGGGGTTTATCTTTTCACGGCTGGACTTCCCGGCCTGGTCCCCACCGGGGCCAGAGACACGAAACATCAGCCGTGCTTGCTCTCAACTACGTTCAGCAATGTGTTAGCGTTCCATCATTGAGCCGACTACTTTATAATTTTCTCTTTTTCGTACCGGCTCTTTTTGCCTTCAGTGGATGATATTGTTTTTATGGAGACAATATCTTTGAGTCCAAGGACATTGGCGACGGTTTTCTGAAAGAGTTCGTCGCCGGCCTCATCGGTCAGTACTGCAGAGGCACCAAAGCTTCGAGCAGCAATTTCCTGTGCCCTGTCGCCAGCCCTTACGAAAACTATGGTTGGGATGTCTGGCTTCACGACTCTGAGTCTCTTTAGGAACCAGCCATCCTCCATATCATCCAGGTCCCACTTGCTGATAACGCTGTCAATTTTTTCACTTCTTAAAGAGCGTGCAGCCTCAGCGGCAGACTGCATTGTTACCAATCGAATCGGTAGTTCCCGTAAAACTTCGTTTTTGCCATTAAGGCCAACCGTCAGCACATTTGCCTGTACGAGAACTATCATTTCGTTTTCCAAATTTACTTATTCTTCCGTCTGTTACAACTTTATCTTCAAATGTCTTGCTCTGCTGTCCTAACTTATGTTGTTGTCGTAACTTACACTTATCGTTATCACGGCGATATAACAGCCGTGCCGGCTTTCGCGCTGGGCTCACTGCTGACTTTGCATCAGCAAGCTCAAACCCAGCGAAGAAGAGGAGAGAGAGTTTATCAGCTTTAATACACACGTTGTCATTGCTGCGACAGTTGCATCTGCTGTTAGCTTGCTCTGTTCACTAATACTTATATAGCGAGGCGCGTGCCAGAGTTTTGCCTGGCGAAAAGTTTTTTTAAGTGCCTATTACAGCAGTGGTTACATATCATAAATTTTTGGCCGGCTTTTGGGACGGCTGGGAGAAAAAAGACCATTATGGCCACTAAAGAGCGGTAATTATTGCGGCAAGTTTCTATCCATCGGCGTGTTAGAAAACAATCGGCCAGTTTGGTCAGTGGTGGCCAAATTGGTCAGCGGCAAAGAGGCTAATAGTTTTGAGTTTTTAGTTTTGAGTTAGCTTAGGCACAAAAGATTTTTGGACGGGATAACAGGATTTACAGGGATTTGTTTTTGTGAGAGAACCCCAGCCCAGAGAATCGGGCTAAACATAACTCAAACAAGAGGTTGCCACGTTCGCCTTCGACGGATTTGCAATGATAATAACAAACGGTAAAAAAAATTAAAAAATCTTATTTTTTTCTTGCAATCTCTACAATTGTAAAGTAGTCTTGACACAGTTAAAGAAAAAGGAGGCATTATGGCAAGGGAAAAGTGTGAGCTTACCGAATGTGAATGGGCTATATTACAGACGGTCTGGGATAACCAGCCCTGCGCGGCACCGACCGTTCAGGAAGCTCTGCAAAACCAGAAAAACTGGACCTACAGCACCGTCAAAACAATGATGGACAGGATGGCGGCTAAGGGGCTGCTTAAAACAAAAAAAATCCGTAACCTTATCATGTACCGCTCAGCTATCACAAAACAACAAGCGCAAAACAGCGAAATTATGCGGGCTGTAAAAAGGGCGTTTAACGGGGCGCTTACGCCAATGATGCAGTTTTTAATTGATAATAAGAATCTGTCTAAAAAACAGTTAAGCGAGTTGGATGCGATGATAAAAAGTAAAAAGGGAGCGATGTCTTAATAACGGGAGAACGTTTTTATGAATGCGATATTAGAGTGGATTAATTCGGCAGGTTCGATGTTTGTGAGATTTTCCGGGCCGATGCTGATTCAGTCGAGCGCACTTATCATTATCCTGCTGCTGCTGGATTTGGTCCTGCGGAAAAAGTTGAGGGCTGTGTTCCGGTATTGGATATGGATGCTGGTATTGGTGAAAATGATTTTGCCAACCACGCTGGCAACACCTCTGAGCGTTGGGAATTGGTTCGGCGATGAACTGGCTACTATTAAGGTAAGCGATACGGCTGTTGAGCAGAATCCGGCTGATGCGCCGCAGGCGGCAGAGACGGCGTTTAGCGGGGTGAGTAATGAAGCGCTAATGGCAATACCGGCAAGGCCAACTGTTGAGTCGGCAGCATATCAGGAATTGGTAACGTGGGAGGGGGTTGTGTTTCTGGTCTGGCTGGCTGTCGCAGCAGCGATGGTGCTTTTGCTATTGCAGCGGGCAATTTTTGTGAAAGGACTTGTCGCCCAGGCAAAGAGTGCAAATGCTTTGATGAATGATACGCTCGATTTCTGCTGTACAAAGATGGGAGTTAAAGGCGGGGTCGGCTTAAAGATTTCGCCAAACGCAACCAGTCCGGCGGTGTGCGGATTGTTTCGGCCTGTGATTCTGGTGCCGCAGGATTTGGGGGCGAGTCTGGGGGCTGGTGGTATGCGGACGGTTTTGATGCACGAATTAGCTCATATCAGGCGGGCTGATTTGTGGGTGAATTTAGCGCAGACTATTCTACAGATTGTCTATTTCTATAACCCACTGCTGTGGCTGGTGAACTGGGTAATCCGCAGGGTTCGTGAGCAGGCCGTTGACGAGACGGTACTTGTGGCAATGGGCGAAAAAGCACAGCAATATCCGGAAACGTTAGTGAGTGTGGCGAAGTTGGCTTTCAAACGGCCGGCTTTGAGTCTGCGATTGATAGGCGTTGTGGAATCGAAAAGTGCGCTACAAGGCAGGATTAAACATATCCTTGAGCGGCCGATACCGAAAAGTGCAAAACTCGGCGCTGCAGGACTGCTTGCTATCGTTATTGCAGGAGCGGTGCTGCTGCCAATGGCAAAAGCAGAAGACAAAAAACAGAAGACAGAATTCAGAAGCCAGAAAACAGAAACCGATGTGCAGGTTGAGACGAGGTCGGCAAGTGAAAATGAAGAAGTGGTAGAGGCGATAGACTCTGGCCGGGCGGGCGGTAGTGCAATGGGCTGTACCGACAAGTGCGAAGATAATAATGGCCGGAAACCGGGCGAAGGTAAAAGTAACCGCCACAAGAGACAAGAAGAAAGGAGGCAATGCGACTAAAACAGATATTTACTCAAAAGATGTGTAATATAACGTTAATGATAAAGTGAAAACCAGAAACTGAAAGGAAAAAATGATGACTAAAAAGACAATAGTATTGCTGGTTGGTGCGGCCGTGTTAGCATTGGCATTCGGTACTGCTGCGAAGGTCTATGCAGCGACAGAAGCTGCTGACATCGCTGCCTACGAGCAGATGTGCGGCAGCAGTTGTAACGATAACTGTGATAATGGCTGCAGCAGTAAGAACAGCACAAGCAACCTGTGCGGCGACTCCAAGGGCTGTAAGAAGGACGACAATAAGAGCTGTGGCGGTGACAAATGCAAGAAGGACGACGATAAGGGTTGCGGCGGTGACAAATGCAAGAAGGACGACGATAAGGGTTGCGGCAGTGACAAATGTAAGAAGGGCAGCGATAAGGGATGTAAGAAAGACGGCGATAAGGGCTGTAAGAAGGACGGCGACAAGGGCTGAGGCGGTCCGTAGGCGGTCAGGCAAGGCGGTTAAAGATATGCTAAATAATCGCCTTGCCTGGCGGATGGGAAAAGTGTGTTGCGTCGCCGGCACGGCGACGGCTAAACATAACCCCGCCCATAGGACGGGGCTAAACATAACCTGAACAAGAGGTTAC
>CAJVYN010000042.1 GCA_913009355.1 uncultured bacterium
GGTAAACAGAAAAGGAGGTTTTGACAGGAGACATTCGGCGGACGAGGAGGAAAAGACGGCCCAGGGAAAGGGCAGAGTAAAGGATGACCAATTGTTTCTGATGCAGGTGGGCCTTGAGCTTCGCAGGTACAAAGGGAAACATTTTTCAGTGGCGGCGGTGATGAAGAGCAGCGAGAAAATCGACAGAGCAATCAGGAAGCGGTTTCCGTTTTTATTGACCGGAGACCAGAACAATGCGATAGCTGAAATCGTTGCGGATATGGTCAGGCCTGAACCGATGAATCGGCTGCTGCAGGGCGACGTGGGGTCGGGCAAAACGGTGGTCGCACTTTATGCAGCCCTGTTAGCGGTTGCCAATAAGAGGCAGGTTGCGATTATGGCGCCTACGGAAATTTTAGCGGACCAGCATTTTATAAGTATCGAAAGGTACCTGAGAGACAGCAAAGTAAAAAGGGTTTGTATAACGGGCGGATTGACCGGTAAAAAAAGAACGCAGCTCCTGGAGCAAATCAGCAGCGCAGCGTTCGATATTGTTGTCGGGACGGTGGCGCTGCTGCAGAAGGATATAGAATTTGGCAGGCTCGGACTGGTGATAATCGATGAGCAGCATAAGTTCGGAGTTCACCAGCGTGCTCAATTACGAAAGCAGACTACGCCGCATTGTCTTGTTATGACGGCTACGCCTATCCCCCGGACGCTGGCGATGACCGCTTTCGGCGACCTGGATGTTTCTATTATTAAGCATTCTCCGCCGGGCAGAGGCGCTTGTTTAACACGCTGGGTGGAGCCGAAGAATCGGCAGAAGGCGTATGAATTTATCCGCCGGCGGCTGAAAGTAAAAAAGCAGGCGTATTTTGTCTATCCGAGAATAAATCGTGACTCGTGTCCCGTGCCCCGTGACTCGAGCGACGAGCGACGAGCGACGAGTGACGATATCAAGGCTGCGACCGATGAATGGAAGATGCTAAGTACGGAGGTTTTTCCGGAATTTACCGTAAAGCTGCTGCACGGCCGGATGCCCTCTGTTAAAAAACAGCAGATTATGGCTGAATTCAGGAGAGGTAAAATTGACGTGCTGGTCTCTACTGTAGTGATAGAGGTGGGTGTGGATGTGCCGAACGCAACGATAATGGTTATCGAGGATGCGGACAGGTTTGGCTTAGCACAATTGCATCAGTTGAGGGGACGTATCGGAAGAGGGGAAGCTAAATCGCATTGTTTTTTGTTTTCCCGTACCGAAAACGAAGCGGCAAAGAGCCGGCTCGAAGTAATGACCAGGAGCAATGACGGCTTTGAGATATCTGAGTATGATTTGCGATTGCGTGGGCCGGGAGAGTTGTTCAGCACACGGCAGCACGGCCTGCCGGATTTGAAAATCGCAAATATCATCGATGATTACGAGCTGCTGATGATGGCAAGGAAAAACGCATTCGAGCTGGTCTCGCAAGACCCGATGCTGACCGGGCCGGAGCATAAGAACATTCGCCGGGCACTGCTGGCCAAGTTCGGCGACTCGTTAGGATTGGCCGATGTCGCATAATCTATGCCCCGCCCACAGGTGGCGGGGCTAAACAATTTAGTGTTTGTCGAATAATTGCATTTCTATATCATTTTTGTTATGTCAAAAATTGCTGGATCTATGTTGACGTGGACGACTTATGGTAGTTGGCTGCCTGGCGATGAAAGAGGGTATGTAGAAGATGGTAAAATCCTGTCCGGCAATGAAAAGGTTCTGCGGAGAAATAGAGAACGACAAAAATCACTCAGTGTAAAACTTAATTCAAAAGAAAAACAAATTGTAAAGAAAACAATTTTATCCGAAGCAGAAAAAATCGGCCAACACATAGAAGCACTGGTGGTTTGTTCAAATCATGTTCATATACTTGTACGTCCTCATAAAGAATCACTTGAAGAAACGGTAAGCAGATATAAAAGCGTAACTACGAGAATCCTTTGGGGAAATGGCCGGATAGGTCGAATATGGACAAAGGGTTATGACAAGAGGTTTTGTTTTCCAGAGGATGATATTAAGAAAAGAACCCTGTATATTAAAAACCACACTGATTAGCCCCAGCACCTGTGGCTGGGGCAACTTCAATTGTTGACAATTGGCAGCATTGACTATACGCTATCGGTGGTGCCAGAGCTATGATTATACATTACAAAAACAAACGGCTGGAACAGGTCTTAATCGGCGTTAACATTTTGGCGGCGGCGATTGTTACGGCCTCTTTTGTTGCCCTGTTCGGCTTTGATAAACCGTTGGCAGCGGCGTCAGTTTTGTATGCCGTCCAGACTGCTTTGCTCGTCGTCTTTATTGCAGAGAAAATAATCCGGCTTCTTAATGCGGCTTCAAAAGCTGAATTCTGGCGGGCGAACTGGTTTGAAGCTCCGCTTTTACTTGCGCTTGGAATAGCTGTTCTGGGAGCGGGCCGATGGTTTGGCGGCCCTGCTTTGGCAGAGGCTGCGGCAGTTCGGCATTTCGCGGTGGGCATTTACCTTGTTTTGCAAGTGGTTGTTAAAGTTTGCAGAACAGTGGTAAATTTGGCAGCGTCGGGCAGAAACCCAACTCAGGTCCTGATTGCAAGTTTTCTGGTTTTGATAATCTCAGGAGCGGGGCTACTGATGCTGCCGAGGTCATCAGCTACCGAAAACGTAAGCTTTGTTGATGCTCTGTTTACGGCGACCAGCGCAACCTGCGTTACCGGCCTTATCGTAAAAGATACCGGAAGCGATTTTAGTTTGATGGGGCAGTTGATTATCCTGTCGTTGATTCAATTAGGCGGACTGGGAATAGTGGTGTTCGGCGCTGTCTTCGCCCTGCTGTTAGGACAGGCGCTGAGTTTGAGTGAGTCGGTGGCGATGCAGGATTTGCTAAGCGCCCGCACACTTGGGCGAATAGGCAATATGATAGCCTTTATTTTTGTGGGGACGATATTTATCGAAGCAGTTGGTGCGGTCAGCATATTCTGGATGTGGGACGATGTGCCCGGAAAAGTAACAAATATTCAGCAGCAATGGTTCGTAAGCATCTTCCATTCGATTAGCGCTTTCTGTAATGCCGGCTTTAGTTTGTTCAGCGACAGCTTCGTCAGTTATAATAAAAGCTGGGCGGTGTACGCAGTGATTTGTCCGCTGATAATCATGGGCGGACTTGGCTTTGGCGTACTTTACGATTTGTCTAATATTGCTGTTGACAGAGTAAAGCGGTTCTTCAAGAGACGGTTCAACAGACGACACAGCTTTTCGATGGAAACGCCGAAAAGGATGCGATTGCAAACCAAGATTGTTCTCAGCGTAAGCGCCTCTCTTATAATTTTGGGAACGCTCGCAATCCTTTTGTTCGGACGTTACGCAGATGCCGGCGCTTCCGCTCAAAATCCGGGCATTCTCGGCGCACTGTTTCAGTCGATTACAGCCAGAACAGCCGGTTTTAATACTATCGACATCTCGACACTGTCGGAGCCGGGCAGGTTTATTTTGATGTTACTTATGTTCGTCGGCGGCTCTCCCGGCTCGACCGCAGGCGGAATCAAGACGGTAACACTGGCTGTGATAATAATGACGGTTTTTGCAGCCCTGAGGAAACGACAGGAAGTTGAGATGTTCAAACGCTCAATTCGAATAGTTGTCGTTGGAAGAGCAATTACCGTTACACTGCTTTTCGTGGCGGTTTTGTTTACTGCCACGCTGGCGCTGAGTATCACGGAAGCGAACCGCTTCGCAATGTCGGATATTGCATTCGAGGCGAGCAGTGCCCTGGGGACCGTAGGGCTGACGACCGGTATAACGCCTTTTTTGACAACGGCGGGTAAATTGATTATCATTGCGGTGATGCTTATCGGCAGACTTGGGCCGTTGACGCTATTGGCGGCGCTGACGTTTAACCTGAAACCGGTTCGATACAATTATCCGGGCGAAGCGATAATTGTCGGATGAAAATGCAAAAATTAAAATGTAAAATGCAAAATTAAGGAAGTCGTCGCTGCAAAGCAGCGACTCCACAATTTTGATATTTAATTTTTGATATTTGATTTTTAACGAGACACGCTTCACGAGATACGAGATACGGAGTTTATTATGAAACGATTTGCTGTAATAGGATTGGGCAGGTTCGGCAAGAAGCTGGCTATCGCCCTGGCGATGAGCGGAGCCGAGGTTATTGCGATCGACAAGAACAGAGACCAGATAGACTTAATTCGAGACCAGGTAAGCTGCGCCGTCAGACTCGACAGTACGGACGAAGAGGCGCTGAAGGCGCAGGGCGTTGATAAGATTGACGTCGCGATCATCGGCATAGGACAGGGTACTGGAAGAGGGTTTGAGTCTGCAATTCTGACGGTGGTGAACCTGCGCCAAATGGGGGTAAAAGAGATTTTCGCCAGAGCGGAGGATTTGATTGCCGGCGAGGTTTTTTCCAAAGTAGGGGCCACCGAGGTTATCTATCCGGAAATTGAATCGGCTCAAAGATGGGCGTATAAACTTATCGCACCGCAGATAGGCGAAAAGATCGATTTTGCGCCGGGCTATAGTTTGGCCCGAATAAAGTCACCAGCCAGCTTCGATGGCAAAACCGTTATGGATTTGCAACTGCGGCAGAAGTACAACGTCAATCTGGTTGCAATCAAGCGGGGTGAGCACAGCAAGACAAAGAAAAGCGAAAGAAGCGATAAGGGCGGCATTATAAATGTCCCTATGCCCAATACAGTGATTTATCGGGACGATATTTTAATGGTCGCCGGCTCCGACGCCGACCTTGCCAAACTGCCACAAGAGTAAAGAGGCGGGAACAACCAGAGAGAACCCTCGTATTACAAAGAAATTTTGCCACGAATACCTAAGGCACAGGGGCGGAAAGACACGAAGACTCTAATTGTCATTGCGAGGCCTGAAAGGCCGCGGCAATCTCAACCACAAGTTTTTTGTTTTGTCTTTTTCTTTCTTTAACGCAGATTTCGCAGAGAAGTATAGCCACATGTTGAAAAAAATGCTCCTGACCCCCTTTTCTCCCTTTTCTTTTCCCTTTTCTTTTCTAAATCCTAAGCTCTAAATTCTAAACAAATTCAAATTTCAAAAATAGAAATGACCGAAACAAAAAATTTATCGCCGAGGTCGCTGAGAACGCAGAGAATTCTTAGCCACGAAAAAGCACAAAAAGCACAAAGAAAATTCACCACGAAGAACACAAAGAAAAAAGAGGGACAAAGGCACGAAGAAAGTAAAAATATTTTACCGCGGAGAACGCAAAGAACGCAAAGAGTTTTTAGACAAGATAACAGGATTAACAGGAATTTCTTTTTGCCACGAAAAGGCACAAAAACACAAAGAAAAATTCACCACGAAGGACACGAAGAACACAAAGAAAAAAGAGGGACAAAGGCACGAAGAAAGTAAAAATATTTTACCGCGGAGAACGCAGAACTCGCAGAAAGTTTTTGGCCACAAAAAGCACAAAGAAAGTTAGCCACGAATACCTAAGGCACAGGTTTACACAAAGGGACACGAATTAAAAAAGAATTGGCCATAAAAAGGCTCAAAAAATTATGACGGGATTACAGGATGATAATGAAAAAACAGGTCTATATCCTGTTATCCTGTCTATGCTTTGTTAGACGCAGATTACGCAGAAAAGTATAGCCACATGTTGAAAAAAATGCTCCTGACCCCCTTTTCTTCCACATGTTGAAAAAAATGCTCCTGACCCCCTTTTCTTCTATATCCTGTTATCCTGTCTATGCTTTGTTAGACGCAGGATTATGCAGAAAAGTTTTGATTAAAAGTCCGATAAATGGTATAATTGTGGCTCCAAAAATCGGAAAGTGTTCGGTTTACTGTTTTGAAGGAGAGAAAATATTAAGCCATTGAGAAATACTTCAAAATTAAAGGGGGCGGAAAATCGTATTGCGTATCTCGTGAAGCGTATCTCGCAAAATAGGAAAAAATAAAATTTTTTAGAAGGAACAGAAATGGGTAGTTCAAGTAGATTAACAATAACGGTTTTAGCACTGCTTGTTATCTGTCTTTTCGGCCTGCCGGTGCAGGGGGCGTTGTATAGCGGCGGTGGAACCGAGGCCGACCCGTATATAATCGATACGGCGGCTAAGATGAACGATATCGGCGCAAATCCGGGCGACTGGGGCAGCTACTTTCTGCTTACGGCGGATATTGACCTCGGCGGGTATACGGGGACGAGCTTTAATATCATCGGACCCGATTGGACGACTCCTTTTACCGGCGTCTTTGACGGCAATAGCCATACAATTTCCAATTTTACGTATCAGTCTTCTGGCAAGAACTATATAGGGCTTTTTGGTTATGTCAAAAACACAAACGCAGTTATCAAGGACTTGACTTTAATCGACTCTAATATCGATGCTGGGACTGTTCATATGTATGCAGTCGGCTCTCTTGTTGGTCAGCTACAAGATGGGACGGTTATTGATTGTAATTCAGTGGGCGGTAGCGTTTCGGGAGTGGGTGAGGTAGGCGGGTTAATAGGATACAATTACGGAGGCATGATTTCCGATTGTTATGCAGAAACTATCGTTTCAGGAAATTGGAGGACCGGTGGACTTGTTGGATTTAATTGGTATGGCACGATTAAGCGCTGCCATGCAGCAACTTCTGTTTCAGGAATAAGCGGTCTTGCTGGCGGGCTTGTGTCAGCTAATAGCTTGGGCAGAATTGAAAACTGTTATGCAACCGGAAGCGTTCATGGGAGCAATAATGTTGGTGGATTGGTGGGAGGCAATGAAGATGGCGTCATTTCTAATTGCTATGCAACCGGAGCTGTTGATGGAAATGATAGTGTCGGGGGACTGGTGGGTACGATTTGGTCTGGAGCCATCTCCAACTGCTATTCCACAGGAAGCGTTTCGGGAAGTTTTAACTTGGGTGGTTTGGTGGGGCAGGATAGTTCTGGTTCGGTTTCTGCTTCTTTCTGGGGTGTAAATAGTAGTGGGCAGGCGAGCAGTTCCGGCGGGACTGGTAAGACGACGGCTCTGATGCAGACCGAGAGCACTTTTACTGATGCCGGCTGGGATTTTGTGGATGAAATTATCAACGGGACGGATGATATATGGGATATCTGTGAGGGGACGAATTATCCGAAGTTAGCATGGCAAATTCCTCTATTGGGAGACTTTGTCTGTCCGGATGGAGTCGAGGCCAACGACCTTGCTGTGCTCGTCGAAGAATGGCTGTTGGAAAAATTATCAGCGGATGTTGCCCCTGATGGAGGTGACGGCTTTGTGGACTTTTTGGATTGGGCGGTATTCGCTAACGGCTGGCAAAGTACAACAGATATAAATGACCTAACTGCTTTTGCAAACCAGTGGCTGCGGCTCAATGCCTATAACGCTGATATTGCTCCTACCCCTGACGGTGACGGTGTAGTTAATCTGCTCGACTTTGCCACGTTGGCGGAGAATTGGCTGGCTGGAATTTAGCGGATAGCGGATAGAAAAAAATTAGCCACGAATACCTAAGGCACATAGGCACAAAGAAAATTTAGACACAGATGGATACTGATAATATACGATATAATAAACCCTAAATACTAAACTCTAAATCCTAAACAAATACGAATTACCGAAATAGAAATGACCAAAACAAAGAATTAATCGCAGAGGACGCTGAGAACGCAGAGAAAAACAGAATACAGAATACAGGAGACAGAAGACAGGAAAAACTTAGCCACGAATTAACACGAATGGACACGAATACCTAAGGCACAGATACCTATGGCATAAATGAACACAGATTAAAAAAAAGAAAAAAATAGACGGGATAACAGGATTTACTGAATATATATCTTAGTTATCCTGTAATCCTGTCAAAAAAAACAAAGAAAAAATTCCGTGAAATCCGTTAAAAACAAAAAAACCCGGTTGAGATTGCCATGGCCCAAATACCCCCAGGCGGAACAATAAAACCCCGCCCACAGGTGGCGGGGCTAAACATAAAAAGCTGCAAAATAAGCTTCTATATCTGGATTCGGCCGTAAACGAGGGATGCAATTATTACAAGTACGACCATAAACAAGGCAAACTTAAGCAGCCGATAATTACGCACCCGGACTCCAGAAGTATAATCCCGCCTGGCAGCATTTAATTCCTGTTTTAATTGTTTTATTCGTGCTTTTTCCTGTTTTATACCCATATTACACCATTCCTTTCTGCCCGATTACCAATACACAGCAGCTATATCGGAGCAGTGATAAATACCCCAATTGAAGAGAGTTTTACGAACTTCTAATATGCCAGTTAAAATATAAGAAATGTTCCGCAAAAAAACAAAACAGATAAACTGAACACAATGTCAAAAAACAGGTCTGTTTTTTTAGTTTTGTCCTAATCTTGCTGTTTGTTATAATGATACTATCTTGCTATGAAGAACAGCCATTCGGCAAACTCAGGATAAACGTTTAGCGGGTAACGGATAGAAAAGAGGGAAAACGGATAGTGGAAACGGCTAAAAAGACGCAATTAAGCGAAATTTTGCCCGAGGAAAAGTTTAAAGAAATTGAGAATGTTTTTCGCAAGCATTTTCAGCTCGGCCTGGAAACAACAGATATCAACGGTAAAGAAATAAAACAGGTGTGCAGTTGCGATTGTCATCCGGCGTTTTGCCGAGTTGTTCGCAATAGCGCTACGGGCCTGAAAAGATGTAATAAAGAACGCAGGCGGAGCCTTAAAATCGCCATAGAGACCGGGCAATCTTATATTTCGCTCTGCCACGCGGGGATAGTATTGGTTTGTGTGCCGGTTATGGATAAGGATAAGGCGTTAGGGGGAATGTTTTTCGGCAAATGCCTTTGGGAGCCGGCGACGAAGATTCTGGTCGAAGATATCCGAAAATGCTTAAAAAACATTCGCATAGACGAGAAGAAATTGGCGGCATCGATACATAAGCTGCCGATTATCCATGGACGCAAAATCCACAAGGCGGCGGAGTTCCTGTTTGATTTACTTTACGAAGTTGCCGGCCTTGACCCGCGGGTTATAAGATGGCGGCGGCAGAGGGCAGAGCAGCAGTCGCAAATAGGGGGGGTTATCCAGGAAAGAAAAAAGTTGGGAGCAGAGTGGCAGTATCCTCTGGAAAGTGAACGGGAGCTGTTAGGCAAGGTCAAAATCGGCGACAGAACCGGCGCCAAGGAGATACTGAATTCCATTTTAGGAACGATACTGTTTCACAATCCAGGCGATATTGGAATCCTTAAAGCAAGACTATTGGAATTGCTGAGTATCCTGAGCCGGGCGGCTGTGGAAGGAGGAGTGGATATTGACGTTATGCTTGAAAAGAACCTTACCTTTGTAAATAAGGTGATGCAAATTAACAACCAACAAGATTTGTGCGCGTGGATTAGTACCGCTCTGAACGAATTTATCGAACTGGTCTATTCCTCACAGGATGCCAAAAAGATAACTCAAGTCAGGCCGGCTATAAACTATATAGACGCTAACTATGATAAGCCCGTAACCCTTGCCGAAATCGCCAGGGCTTGTCACCTCAGCGTTTCGCGGCTGGCTCATATATTCAAAGAGCAGATGGGCATTACTATTATAGATTACCTCACCAGCGTGCGGATAAAGCGGGCGAAACAACTACTGCTGGCAACTGAACAGAATTGCACGGAAGTTTGCTTTCAGGTCGGCTATAATAACCAAAGCTACTTTACCCGAACATTTAAGGAGCTTGTGGGGGTGACACCGCGTCAGTTCAGGGTTGGTAACCGGCGCAAAGAAAAGGTTTATGTGCCGATGTAAAGCGTATGAAGTCGCCGTGCCGGCGAGTGCTAAACAGCAAAAGCGGCTTTTGAAACACTGCCAACTCTTATCTTGACAATTCGGCAGCGCTTATCATACTATCAGTGTCTATGGCCAAACATATTGCTATTCTGGGTTCGACTGGTTCGATTGGTAAAAATTCGCTGCGGGTAATCGATGCGCTTAATTCGTCGCTCGTCGCTTGTGACTCGTCGCTCGTGTCACAGGTTACGAGTCACGGGACACAGGGTACGGGATACGAGATTGTTGCATTGAGCGCCCACAGCAGTGTAAAGCGGCTGGCTGAACAGGCCAGGCGGTATAAGCCGAAGTTTGTCGCTATCACAAACGCAGATTATTATCAGCAGCTTTGCTCTGAACTTAGTGATTTGGATGTTGAGATTCTGGCTGGGCCGGAGGGCTTGATAGAGATTGCGCAACTTGAGAGCGTTGATATTGTCCTTACAGCAGTTGTCGGCGCCGCTGGTCTGGGTGCGGTCCTCGCCGCCGCCCAAAAAGGTAAACAGCTTGCTGTCGCAAACAAAGAGCCGCTTGTTATCGCAGGTGAACTGCTTACAAAGACAGTGAAAGAAAACGGCGGCACTATTCTGCCGGTGGACAGCGAACATTCGGCGATTTTTCAGGCTATGCTGGCGGGCAGCCGTCAGGAAGTCAGTAAAATCATTCTGACCGCTTCCGGCGGGCCGTTTAGAAAGATGAGTATTGAGGATATACAGAATGTAACATTAGAAGAAGCGCTCGCACACCCTGTCTGGGATATGGGGCCGAAAATCACCGTTGACTCGGCGACGATGATGAATAAGGCACTTGAAGTTATCGAAGCTCGCTGGCTTTTTGATATGCCGGTCGAAATGATAGAGGTTTGGATTCACCCCGAATCGATAGTTCATTCACTTGTCGAATTTGTGGACGGCTCGGTAATAGCGCAGCTCGGCAGGCCCGATATGTGTCTGCCGATTCAGTATGCTTTGACGTATCCTGAGCGTGTTGCGGGCATCGCCGAGCATCTGCGGCTCGATGAAATGAGTAAACTTACGTTTGAAAAACCCAATCTGGAAGCGTTTCGGGCGCTGGGGTTAGGTTTCGAGGTCGCACGGGCGGGCGGGACGGCTGCGGCTGTTTTTAATGCCGCCAATGAAGCTGCTGTGGAAGAGTTTCTGGCGGGTAAAATTAAATTTGTCCGTATAGTCGAACTTATCGAGCGATGTCTGAATAAACATAATGTCAAAACAAACCCTGCCCTTGAGGAACTGCTCGATGCGGATGCCTGGGCGAGAGAACAAGTGCACAAGAGCATAAGCATGCCCTGAGCGCAGCCGAACGGGTCACAAGTGAACAAGTGCTGAATTTGGAGATTACTGGATGTCTAAACCAAAAGGTTTATTGAATAAATATTCGCGGTTGGTGTTGCTGGTTATCATCACCGGGGTTGTAGTTTATCTTATCAGTAACAATTTTGATAAGTTCAAAAATGTATTCCTGCCTATGTCCTGGAATATATTTCTGGCTTTGATGGGCTTTAGTGCGGTGGTTTTTATTCATGAGTGTGGTCATTTTATCGTAGCTAAGCTTTCGGACATAAAGGTCGAGACGTTTTCGATTTTCCTGCCGCCGGTGCTGCTGGGTGTGCGCAGGACAGAAGAAGGGCTGCGTTTTCGGATATTGCCGAAATTCTTCCCCAAAGAAAATGACCCTGATGGTGATGGTTTACTAAGCTTTACGGTGGGCAAAAAAGGCAGGGCGGGCGAGACCGAATACCGCATCGGTCTTATTCCTTTGGCGGGGTATGTGAAAATGTTAGGACAGGAGGATACCGGCGCCGATAAGCAAATCGATGATCCTCGTGCATTTCCGAACAAATCTATCGGTGTACGAATGGCGGTAATATCTGCGGGTGTTATCTTTAATGTGATTGCCGCTATCGGGATTCTTATGATGGTTTATCTTATCGGTATAGACCGGATGCCTGCGGTGGTTGGAGGGGTGAGGCCCGGCTCACCAGCGGCACAGGCAGGGCTGCAGGCAGGCGACGAAATAATCGAGATAGCCGGCAAAGGCGATAATCTGGATTTCGGAAATATTTTGATGGCGGCAGCTCTGTCGGATAAAGGTGAAAAGGTTGCATTAAAAGTAAAGCACACGGACGGCTCTATAGAAAACGTTACGATTGAGGCTGAGCAAATGTCCGGAATGCCATTGAGGCTTTTTGGTATATTGTCGCCGCAGACTTTGACCATTGCGGAGGTTTCCGCCGCTGACGCTAATGCGTTATTGGCAAGAACAGGACTGCTTCCGGGCGACCGAATTAAAGCTGTCAATGGCAGAGATGTGCAAACCAATTGGCAGTTAGAGAGAATAGTTCAAAATGCTTTTGTGCCGGCGGTAACAGTTTTGGCTGAGCGAACCGATGCGGTTTCGAAGGAAGTTGAGTTGATTAAATCACAGATTCAGTTGGATTTGAACTTTGCAAAAGGGGAAGTTAAGGCCGAATCCGACCTTGGCCATATATATTCCATGGTGCCGCGTTTGCAGATAAAGGTCGTTAATACCGGGCTTAGTTTGCAGAGCGGCGATATTATTCTTGCAGCCGGTAACGTTGAAAATCCCACCTATAAAGAGCTTCGCGATGTTACCGAAGAATATAAAGATAAAGAGCTGCCCATCAAGGTATTACGCACAGGCCCTGACGGTACTGAAAAGACACTTACCGTTACCGTCGTTCCTAAGCAGTCGCGGCCTGGTAAGCGAGTGGTGATTGGTATTGTGCCTGTACTCGATGCGGAGCATCCGGTTGTCGCTAAAACCATCACAGCCAAAGACGGGCCGGCGGCGCTGGCAATTCCCCGCGGTGCTTCAATAACGGCTGTCGATGGAGTCAGCGTAGCAAACTTTTATGATATCATCAAACAGCTCCGTAAAAACGCAGGCCAGAGAGTTACGATTGATTATCGTCTTGATGATGAAATAGCCGGTGACGTTGTCGTGGATTTGGGAAAAGATAAGAATTTTGTCGCGGTCGAATCCGCTTTTGCTGAGTTTGTCCCGTTTAAAGCTATGGAGAGACTTTATAAGGCCGACGGGCCGGTGAATGCCCTCGTGATGGGCAGCAAGAAGAGCGTCTGGTTTATTATCAAAACCTATGTTACCTTAAAAGGGCTTTTTAACAGAAATGTAAGTCTGGATGCTATGAGTGGGCCGGTGGGTATTGCAACGATGACTTACCAGGCGGTTAAGCATTCATTTGTCAGCTTTCTGTATCTGCTTGCATTTATAAGCGCGAATTTAGCGGTTATAAATTTCCTGCCCATCCCGGTGGTAGATGGCGGAGTATTCGTATTGCTGGTTGTTGAAAAGATAAAGGGCGGGCCGGTAAGCATTCAAGTGCAGGAAGTGATAACTTATGCCGGCTTGATTTTCCTTGGAGCGGTTTTTCTGTATTTTACCTATAACGATGTTGTGAGGTTGATTTTCGGCTGATAAGAGTTAGAGAGCCATTAGAGAGCTATAAGATGCTACTGGACAAGCATAGCGACAAAAAACATCGTGGGGAGGGGTTGAATGCCCTTAAGAACTCAGATAAGAAAATTTATGAGTTAATGAGGAAAGAATCCAAAAGATTGGGGGTCTGCGAAGAATATCACGCAGGCCAGTTCGGCGATTTGAAAGAAGCGGACAGGCAAGTTTATAAGTTAATAACGAAAGAGTACGAACGGCTGCAGAATACGCTGCAGCTTATCGCTGCGGAAAATCAGTGCTCAAGGGCGGTTTTGGCGGCCCTTGGCTCTCTCGTTCAGAACAAGACCGCTGAGGGCTTTCCCGGGGCCAGACTCCACGGCGGCTGCGAGGTTGTTGACCAGATAGAGCAACTTGCCACAGCCAGAGCTAAAGAAGCATTCGGCGCTCAGTACGCAAATGTCCAGCCGCATTCCGGCACCGGCGCCAACCAGATTGTCATTACCGCACTGCTGGAAAGGGGCGATAAGATATTGAGCTTGGCACTGGACCAGGGGGGGCATTATTCGCACGGAATGAAAGAATCCTTTACAGGTAAATTCTTCGATGTAGAAAATTATTACCTCGATAAGCAAACTCTTCTTCTGAATTATGATGCAATCAGAGCCAGTGCGGCTAAAGCCAGGCCAAAACTGATTATATGCGGAGCCAGCGCATACCCCGGAACGATAGATTTCAAGAAGTTTAGAGAGATTGCCGACGAGGTGGGAGCGTATCTCTTGGCGGATGTTTCACATATATCGGGACTGATAATAGCTGGCGCTCATCCTTCCCCGGTAAACTATGCACATTTTACAACGACAAGCACATATAAGCCGGGCGGGCCCAGAGGCGGAGTGGTAATAATGGGGCGAGACAGAGACCAGCAGATAAAGGTAAATGGAAAAAATACAGCACTATGGGAACGTATCCAAAAGATGACGTTTCCCGGTGTGCAGGGAACGCCTTATTTCAATCATATAGCAGCTAAAGCGGTTTTCTTCAAAGAGAGCCTTTCCGATGAATATAAAGCCGGGCAGTTCAAAATCGTGGAAAACGCAAAAAGGCTCGCAAGCGATTTGCTTGATATGGGATATGATGTTTTGACCGGCGGTACAGACAACCATATGGTACTGATAAACGTAGCAGATCGGAAGAGCACACGTCTGAACTCCAGTCACA
>CAJVYN010000043.1 GCA_913009355.1 uncultured bacterium
AGCATTAGTATTTTATTTAAGAAGAAGACGGCATAAGAGATAAAGGAATGTGACTGGAGTTCAGACGTGTGCTCTTCCGATCTTGTTTGACAGAAAAACTGTTACAGTGATTTTAGCGATAGGGCTTTTTGTAGTTAGTACCGGTTTTGCTCAGACTCTCGATGAAAACTGGAACGATTTTTTACATTACACAAAGATTGGCCGACTCGACTTGGCCGCTGGATACGCAGAGGCTATTCTCGCAAGCAGCCCAGACCCGGTGGAATTGCTTGCTCTAAGTGAAGCAAATCAGCAGGGTTATGCGATTTTATTGAAGGTTAATGAAACTGCGCCTGATACTGAACTGGCTGAGCTTAGCGGTAAAATCCTGGATATTATCGAGCGGGGCAGATTTATCCGTCGGGCTGACCCGAAAATTATCGTAGAGGAGATAAAAAGGCTCAGCAGTACTTCTCCTCGCGGCCGACTTGCAGCGGTTAAGCGTCTTCGTAACTCCGGCGAATACGCAATAATGTATATGCTCGATGCGATGGCTGACGAGTCCCGCAAAGAAGAATTGCCACAAATTATAGGTGCACTTCCGCAAATCGGCAGAGATTCGATAAGGCCTCTTGCAGTCGCCTTGCAGACTGAAAATGTGGCGGTTAAGGCCGAAATAATAAAGGCGATGGGTAAGATTGGTTATCCTCAA
Organism: uncultured bacterium; assembly: GCA_913009355.1. Classification (GTDB taxonomy): domain Bacteria; phylum Planctomycetota; class Phycisphaerae; order Sedimentisphaerales; family Anaerobacaceae; genus CAJVYK01. The sequence continues at coordinate 692 of CAJVYN010000043.1, forward strand.
TCACTGGCTTATCTAAAGTATGTTATTGAAAACAGCGGCTCTGCCGAACTTCGTAAGTGGGCGAAGCGGGGCATCAGCCAGATTGACCCAGCGGCATCGAAACTTCCCGCTGCACAGTTGTTTTACCGGCTTGCGGAAGACTATTATTATCACGCCGAATCTCTGGCTCCGGCAGAGGATGCTGATTTTGCCAATATATGGTTCTGGGATTCTGCTGATCGCCGGCTGGTTCGCCAGGAAGTTGACAAGAGTTATTTCAACGAGCTTATGGCGATGCGTGCCTGCGAGTGGGCACTCAAAGCTGATGCCGGATTCGGCAGAGCTATCGGTCTTTGGCTGGCTGCCTATTTCAAGGCCGAAGCCACTGGTGTCAATATGCCCGATTACTTTGGCCCCGGCCACGCCGATGCGACTGTCTATGCCACCACCGCAGGCCCTGAATATCTGCATCAGGCGCTTGCACGAGCTGTTAAGGACAAGAATGCTTATGTTGCCCTCGGCGCTATTGAGGCGTTGGCTGTTACTGCCGGCGAGAAATCATTGTTTTATCGAATTGGTCCGACTCAGCCGCTGGTTCAGGCCCTGACTTTCAATGATAGGGCTGTACGATATAGTGCGGCGATTGCGATAGCTGCAGCCGGGCCCAGAGAAAACTTTGCTGAAAGTAAACTGGTTGTTGAGAATTTAGCTGAGGCTCTCGGACAGGCGGGCGAAAATACAGGTATGTGGAATGAGCAGTTAGCCAACAGCTATGCAGTTCGTGCGGCCAAAGTTATGCTCAAATTGAGGGAAACACGAAATCCTGTTATTGATTTGTCTGCTGCTCAAAGCACTCTTATAAATGCAACCAGAGACAGTCGCCCTGAAATCCAGGTTCTTGCCGGCCGGATTTTAGCTCGCCTCGACAGCCCCGGTGCCCAGCGTTCGATAGCCGCAATGGCTCTTGCCGAAACCAACGCCAGGGACATTCGAATATCCGCCTTCAATTCTCTGGCTGTCTCAGCTAAAATTAATGCCAATCTGCTTGATAACGAAATGATAGACGCTATTTATTCATTGGTCAGTTCGCGGGAGACTGATGCTGAATTGCGAAGTGCCGCCGCTGCAGCTTTCGGTTCACTTAATTTACCCAGCAGGAAAGTAAAGGATTTGGTACTTGATCAGGCGCGCAGTTAAGGCAGCCCATTTTGCAGAAGAGGTGCAAAATGGCGGTTTTTCAAGAAGTGAAACCGGCTGGGTGAGATACACCTTTAGCCCGGATATTTCATCAGGTATTTAAATTTTTTTTATCTGAACTTATCGAAAGGATTGTGAAATGAGCATTGATGCAAAGCAGGTATCCGCCTGTCTTGAGGAGAGCAAAAAATACTTAACCGGCAAACTGCTTCCCTTCTGGCTCGACCGCTGCAGGGATGATAAATTCGGCGGCTTTATTACTCACTTTGATAAGGACGGCAACGATAGCGGCGAGAATGAAAAATCGTTAATTGCCCAGAGCCGTACTGTTTATACTATGTCCTCTGCCCACAGAGCAGGTTACGGTGGAGGTAAATGTGCTGAGCTTGCCAAGCATGGTGTTGATTTTCTCATCGATAAAATGTGGGATAAGGACTATGGCGGATTTTACTGGACGGTGGACCGCAAGGGCGATGTCGCCATTGACAAGAAAATTCTTTACGGATACAGCTTCGCAATTTATTCCCTGAGTGAATATACCCTGGCAACTGGTGACCCGAGGGGGCTGGAATATGCGGAGAAGATTTTCGACCTGACCCAGAAGTATTGCGTCGATACGATGTATGGCGGATATTTTGAGATGTTTGAAAGAAACTGGGACCTGTGTGGGCCGGGCAGTGGAGGCGGAGATAGAAAAACGCTCGATGCCCATATGCACCTGATGGAGGCCTTTACCACGTTGTATGAATGCAGCGGCGAGAGCGTGCACCGTCGCAAGCTGCTGGAGGATATAGACATTCTAATAAAGAGAATGATGCACCCGCAATACGGCACCGGCATACCGCAGTTTACGTCCGATTGGCAGGTTGCTCCGCAGATAAAGTTCGATATTGTCTGGGGCTGGGACCGCTTTGGGGACAGCGGGCAAAAGCCCAACGCCGATGACAACACTTCTGCCGGACATAACGTTGAGTTCGCCTGGCTGCTTGCCCATGCGACTGATATTATGGGCATAGATTTTGAGCAATACAGGAACGTTATCAAAAAGGCGATGGACCATGGAATGAAAAATGGTATCGACTTAGAATATGGCGGAGTTTATGTGGAGGGTCCGCACAGCGGCGGCGTCTATGACAGGGAAAAAGAATTTTGGCAGCAGGCCGAGGTTATGATTGGTATGCTGGAGGCCTGCCTGCGGTTCGGGCCTGAAGAATACTGGCCGGCCTACGAGAACGTACACCGTTTCGTTTTCGACAAAATGATAAATCATTCGGTAGGGGAGTGGTGGCCTCTGCTCACGCGGGAGGGCAAACCTATCTGGACGCATATGAGTCATTCCTGGAAAGTGAACTATCACACCGTACGGGCTATGGTGCAGTGTATCAAACGCCTGGAGAAATTACTTGAAACTCTGAAATAGTATGGAAAAGTAATGGAGTACCATGGCAGGTATGACATTTTTAACCCGGCAGCGATAAAGACTTATCCGCTCAGCACCAGGACCAATAAGGTCAAATTTGAGGATATGCTCCAGCCGTCCGATGTCAGTGAAATGGCATTTAATTTATCGGAAGAAACCGTCGGTATGATTGAGACGGTCGCACGGCAAATCGTTTCCAGGCGTAGAGAAAATAAGCCGGTGGTGTTTTTTACCGGTGCGCACCTGATTAAAAACGGTCTTGGTCCTTTGCTTGCCGACCTTGTAAGCCGTGGTCTTGTCACTCTCGTTGCCGGCAACGGCGCAACTGCCATCCACGACTTTGAGCTGGCCCTGACAGGTGAAACCAGTGAAGACGTCCCGGATGCGCTCGGCAAAGGTTTGTTCGGAATGGCCGATGAGTTTGCTTACATCAATAACGCTCTGTCTATCGGCAATGAGCAAGAGCTTGGTTACGGCGAGTCGCTGGGCAAAATGCTCTGTGACGAAGACTTCCGCAGCCGGGTTTTTTCATTATCTGCGATTGCTGATTCACCACAGGATTTTCTTCACCCTGAAATCAGCGTTCTTGCCGCCTGCTATAAAAACAATATCCCCATAACCATCCACGTTGGTATAGGCACAGATGTAATCGACCAGCACGTCTCTTTCGACGGCTGTGCCAAAGGCGGCTGTTCCGGCCGTGATTTTCTTATTTATACTAACCAGATAGCCCAACTTACAGCAGGTGGTGTGGTGTTAAATGTTGGCAGTGCCGTAACCGGCCCCGAAGTTCTTCTAAAAGCCGTCTCTATGGCCGCCAATGCCGGCAAAGTCCCCAATAACATTTTAACCGCCGATTTTGACCTTCGCCCTTACAGCCCCGATGCAATGAGCGATGAATCTTTCCAGGGCTATTATTTCCGTGACCAAAAGAGTATTGTAACACGAATCCCCAGTGCCTTTACCGGCCGAGGTTTCTACATTCAGGGTAATCAAAAACAGACTATACCACTGCTCTATAAAAAAATAATCGAGAATTTGTAGTTTCGGAGCGTTTCAAAAATGAATCAAACAATTAAAGATACAATTGAACTGCATAAGAAGTTAATCGCCGAATTCGAAGCGACCGGAGTTGAAACTGTTATACAGGCCGCCGGGATTATCACCGACTGCTTCAGGCGGGGCGGCTGCGTATATCTTTGTGGTAATGGCGGCTCTGCAGCGGATTGTCAGCACATAGCGGGTGAGTTGATAGGCAGATTTCGCCGTCAGCGCAGGGCTTTACCCGCCGTTGCCCTTTCAACCGATACGTCGGTAATTACCTGCATTGGCAACGACTATAGCTTTGAGCAGATTTTTAGCCGTCAGGTAGAGGCGTTAGTAGAGGCCGATGACATTTTGTGGGCATTTTCAACCAGCGGCTCTTCGCCCAATATAGTGGCAGCCGCACAATTGGCAAAAGAAAAAGGGGCAAAGATTATTGCCTTTACCGGCCGGCCGGGCAGCACGCTCGAACAAATCGCCGATTTATGTCTTTGTGTAGACACCCAATGGACCAGTAGTGTTCAGGAAGTCCATCAGCTTGCTTATCACATTATTTGTAACCTTATTGAGCAAAACTTCTGTAACGAGAGTGATATATGAAAATTGATAGAATTAAAGAAATACTGAACGGGATAAAAAACGTAAAGATAGCGGTTTATGGTGATTTCTGTCTCGACGCCTATTGGCTGCTTGACCCTCACGGCTCGGAAGTCTCCGCTGAAACCGGCCTTATGGCTCATGCCGTCAGCAGGCATTACTATTCACTTGGCGGTGCATCAAACGTTGTTGCCAATCTCACTGCTCTTGAACCGGCAGCCATTCAGGTTATAGGTGTTGTTGGCGACGACATCTTCGGCAGGGAATTGAATCGTCAGCTTCACGAATTGGGTGTCGATACAACTTCTCTGGTGGTTCAAAAGGAAAATTTCGATACTGTAACCTTCGGCAAGCCGTATCTTGAGGGCAGTGAACAGCCCCGCATTGACTTCGGATTCTTTAACAAGCGAACCGAGGCCACCGACCAGGCCCTGCTAAATGGTATCCGCAACGCTCTGGAAACCGCAGATGCGCTGATATTTAACCAGCAGGTTCCCGGCTGCATCACAAACGAATCTTTCATAGACCAGGTCAATTCTCTTTTTGACGAATTTCCTGACAAGATTGTCCTGCTTGATTCCAGGCATTACGGCCACAGGTTCAAAAATATTTACCGCAAAACGAATGATTTGGAAGCAGCTCTGCTGAACAACGCTGATGTTAAGCCGGATGATGTTCTTACCTTGGCCGATGTGAAAAAATACGCTCAAAGTCTTGCTAAGCAATCCGGCAAACCCGTATTTGTAACCAGAGGTCAGCGAGGCATTATAACCGTTGACTCCGACGGTGTTCACGATGTCCCCGGTATTCAACTAATGAAGAAGCTCGATATAGTTGGGGCCGGCGACACGGTAACAAGCGCGTTAGCTTTATGCCTCGGGGCGGGTCTTCGGCCTGCTGAGGCGGCGAAGTTTGCAAACTTCGCCGCCGCCGTAACCGTTCAGAAATTGTTCCAGACCGGCACCGCCTCAGGCGCCGAAATCCTCGAAGTCGGTAAGGACCCCGACTACATCTACCAGCCGGAACTGGCTTCTGACCGTCGCCGAGCCTGCTATCTCGACAATACTGAAATAGAGTCTTGCTACCAATCAATACCGTTTGGCCGGATAAAACATGTTGTATTCGACCACGATGGAACTATAAGCACACTCAGGGAGGGTTGGGAACAGATAATGGCCCCTGTGATGATTAAGGCCGTTCTCGGTGATAAATACGAAACCGCTGACGAAACTCTTTACCACAAGGTGCGAAACCGTGTCGCCGATTGTATCGACAAATCTACCGGCATTCAGACAATTTTGCAGATGGAAGCTCTTGTCGAAATGGTTAGAGAGTTTGGCGTTGTTCCGCCTGATAAAATTCTCGATAAATTCGAGTACAAAGAAATTTACAATAACGCTCTTATGGAGGTTGTCAATCAGCGGATAGAAAAATTTAAGCGTGGCGAACTCGATATCAACGATTACACCGTCAAAGGCGCCTTAGCATTTTTAAAAGTGCTGCATCAAAGGGGTATGAAACTTTATCTGGCAAGCGGGACAGACCGTCACGACGTAATCGACGAATCCAAGGCGCTTGGTTACGCAGATCTTTTCGACGGTGGAATCTATGGTGCTGTGGGTGATTTTACCAAGTATTCCAAGAAAATGGTTATCGAGAAAATAATGGCAGACAATAATCTGCAGGGTCCTGAACTGGCCGTCCTCGGCGATGGTCCTGTTGAGATACGGGAATGCCGAAAGCGGGACGGGATCGCCATCGGCATCGCGAGCGATGAAATTCGCAGGCACGGCCTGAACATCGAAAAGCGCACACGTCTGATCAAAGCAGGCGCACATATTATCATCCCCGACTTCTCTCAATATGATAAACTTATCAAATTACTGCTCCAGCAATGAAGTCCGCAAGAGACTAACTTGACAATTTCGCTCGAACAGTTATATTTATCAGGTAAATATTATAAAGCATTGGTAATACCGGATGGATTATGGCAAAAGTAATATTACCCGATGAGCAGGGCCTTGAAATAATGCGGCACAGTTGCGCTCACATAATGGCCGAAGCTATATGCACTATTTGGACGGAAGCAAAGCTGGTCTATGGCCCAGTTGTCGAGGACGGATTTTACTATGACATTGACCTTGATGAGCCGATTCGCCCGGCCGATTTCAAACGCATAGAAGAGAAGATGCGTGAAATCATCAAAGCCGACAAACCATTTATTCGAAGTGAAATGACCCGAAGCGAGGCCCTGGAAAAATTAGCCGGAGACAAATATAAAACCGACAATATAAAGCGTGCTGACAGCGATGTTATCAGTTTCTATTCCAATGGGGATGACTTCGAGGATTTATGCAGGGGGCCGCATTTGTCCGCCACCGGCAAAGTCGGCAGCTTTAAGATTATGTCCGTAGCCGGCGCTTATTGGCACGGCGACCCCACGCAGAAAATGCTCCAGCGGGTTTATGGCACCGCCTGGCCAACTAAAAAAGAACTTGACGATTACCTGCGGAGATTGGAAGAAGCAAAAAAGCGTGACCACAGGGTATTAGGCAAACAGTTGGATTTATTTAGTTTCAATGAGGCCGGGCCGGGCTTTGCATTCATTCACCCCAGGGGAATGATTATCTGGAACGCTGTTGTGGACTTCTGGCGAAGTGTTCACGATAAATACGGCTATCAGGAAGTCCGAACCCCTGTCATTCTAAACGAACAGCTTTGGCACAGGAGCGGCCATTGGGACAATTACAAAGAGAATATGTATTTTACAACTGTTGACGATGTCGGTTACGCAATAAAGCCGATGAATTGTCCCGGCCTTTGTCTGGTTTATAAAACCGGCCAGCACTCGTATCGCGAATTTCCGATACGGATTGCCGAGCTTGGTGTAGTGCATCGGCACGAAGCCAGCGGCGTTATGCACGGGCTTTTCAGAGTAAGACAATTTACCCAGGATGATGCTCATATTTTATGCACCCCTGAGCAGATAGAGTCTGAAATAATAGGGGTCATTGAGCTTACCTTTGAGATATATAAGGCCTTTGGGTTCGAAGATTTCCATATCGAGCTTTCGACCATGCCCCAAAAACACATAGGTTCGGATGAAATTTGGGAAACGGCCACAAATGCCCTCGAAAACGCTTTGAAGCACAAAGGAATTGAATACAAAATCAATGAGGGCGATGGTGCATTTTACGGACCTAAAATAGATTTTCATATAAAAGACTGTCTGAAAAGGTACTGGCAGTTAGGCACAATCCAACTGGATTTTTCTATGCCGGCTCGTTTCGCTCTGGTCTATACCGATAGGGACAACACCGAAAAAACACCGGTTATGATTCACAGGGCGGTTTTGGGCTCTTTTGAGCGTTTTATCGGCATTCTTATCGAGCACTATGGTGGTGGTTTTCCTTTATGGCTTGCCCCTGAGCAGGCAAGAATCCTTCCCATCAGCGAGAAGAGCAATGATTATGCCCGGATGGTTCAAGACAGACTCAAGGGCGCCCAATTGCGGGTCAATTGCGATTTGTCGAATGAAAAAATAGGCGCTAAAATTGCCAGAGCCCATAGCGAAAAGTTACCTTATATGTTAATAGTTGGGCCAAAAGAAGCTCAGTCCAACACTGTCAACGTAAGAATTCGGGGAGTAAAGACAACCAAAACAGTGGATATTGACGAGTTTTTGAGGACAGTAAAACACAAAATTGACGATAAAAAAATAGATTTAGTGTTCTAATTCGTATATCGTATTGCATAGGCTATAAACTACGGACTCAATTTAGAAAGGTAAGGTGATGCACAATCAGTAAACGAGGTTTAAAGGTAAATGGAGCAATTCGCGCCGAAGTAGTTCGGCTGGTTGACAAATCAAACGATCAAGTAGGAATTGTAGAGAGATATGTGGCGATGGGCAAAGCCCGCGAAGCTGGCTTAGACCTTGTGGAGGTCTCGCCTACAAGCGACCCTCCTGTTTGCCGGATAATGGATTATGGAAAGTGGCTGTATGAGCAAAAACGAAAGGTTCGTGAGGGGCGTAAAAAAAGCCAGCATCATACTGCAACGCTGAAGGAAATCAGGCTTCGGCCTGAAACCGACAAACACGACTTAGCTATCAAGCTCGATCACGCCCGTGCTTTTCTGGACAAAGGCCACAAGGTACAATTCACGATGTTCTTCAGGGGTCGTCAGATGTTGCACCAGGACAAGGGTTATAGAATACTTAACGAGATTGCTGAGTCGATGGAAGATTTGGCCAAGGTCGAGCGGCCAAGCAGGATGGCTCACAGGCGTATGACATTATTACTTGTGCCAAAATAATTGATGCTTAATAATCGGGAAAAACATTGAAAATAATCAATAATCAACCGAAAAATGTATTGACCAACTACTACAAATAGCGTAGACTGCCAAGTTTACATTTTTCGACTGCTTTAGAAACTATCTCAAAAGTTTCACCCTGAGCGCAGCAAAGGACATGGAGAGGCAGTTCTTGTTTTGAGATAGTTTTTTGGACACATTTTTTGAAGGAATTTTAAAAATGCCGAAACAGAAGACCCATAAAGGCTTGAGCAAAAGAGTCAAAGTTACCGCTTCCGGCAAGGTCAAGTACAAGCACTCTTGTGGCAGCCATCTTATGAACACCAAAAACGCCAAGCGGCGGAGGCGAATAAGAAGTTCGGCTATTATAACCGGTGCGTTGGCTAAAACAGCTAAGGTCCATCTCGGCAGAAGTGGTGCGTAATGCGTTGTGCCGTACAGAATGCTAAATACTATATACGAAATACGAGATACGAAATATGCCAAGAGTTAGAAAAGGTGCTGCAAGACATCAGGCGAAGAAACGAATCCTCAAGGCGGTAAAGGGCTATCGCGGCCCCGCAGGTCGTTTGTATCGCCAGGCCAAAGAAGCCACAGTGCGGGCAAATGTCAATGCTCGAATCGGCCGCAAACTCCGAAAAAGAGATTTCAGGGGTCTGTGGATTATACGCTTAAGTGCAGCCTGCCGGCAGCGGGGCATAGGATACAGCCAGTTCATCAATGGCTGCAAAAAGGCCAACATTGGCCTGAACCGGAAAATGCTAAGCGAGATTGCAATAGCTGACCCAACCGGCTTTGATGCGGTTGTTGAAGCTGCCAAAGCTGCAATCGCATAATTGGGTTTATTATGCTTGAGCAGTTCGAAAAAATTGGCAAAGATGCACTTGCGGATTTAAAAAAAGTCACCGACCTGCCGGCTCTGGAAGATTTCCGAATAAAGTACCTGGGCAGAAAAGGCCGAATCACCCAAATGCTCAGCCGGATAGGTCAGTTCCCACCTGAGCAGAAGCCAGCGGCAGGTCAACTGACAAACAAAATTAAAAAGGACGTTACCCATGCGTTTGAACAGTTCAAAAAGAGTCTGTCGCAATCGCAGCAGAAGAAGTCAAAAGAGTTCTTAGACGTTACTCTGCCGGGCATACCTCCCCACATCGGTAAGCCCCATGTTATTACCCAAACCACAAATGAACTGCTGGAAATATTTGGCCGAATGGGTTTTGCCGTGGCCTATGGCCCTGAAGTTGAGGACGAGTGGCACAATTTCGTTGCGTTGAATATTGGCCCTGAACATCCGGCAAGGGACCCCTCGGATAATTTCTACATCGACGACAACACCCTTCTGCGAAGCCAAACATCGACAATTCAGATTCGTATTATGGAATGCACCAAGCCACCCATTCGAATTGTTGCACCGGGACGGGTCTATCGGCCGGATACTGTTGACCCAACACATATGTATATGTTTCATCAACTCGAAGCCCTGGTCGTTGATGAGGGTATCAGTATGGTGGATATGAAAACCGCCATTGACCAATTCATCCACGCCTTTTTTGGCTCCGATACGAAATGGCGATTTCGGCCAAGCTTTTTTCCGTTCACCGAGCCAAGTGCCGAGGTCGATTTGCTCTGGGTTGATAAGAGAGGGCAGGAAAGCTGGATAGAGATGGGTGGCTGTGGTATGGTTGACCCGAACGTTTTCGATGCGGTCGGGATAGACAGCGAGAAGTACACCGGCTGGGCTTTCGGTTTCGGCATAGAACGGCTTGCTATGCGAAAGTACGGTATCACGGATATTCGTTTGCTTTTTGAAAATGACCTGCGATTCCTGGAGCAGTTCTAAAAAAGAGGGGGTTTCTGGATTACCTGTTCCAAGCCCAAATACCATTGCAAATACCATTGTTAGACTGATAATCCAGTTCAAGGTGTATAGGTTCTTCATTCTTTAGGAACGCTAATTTTTCAAAAACATACTGCCTGGCAGTTGTTTTATCAGTCCTTTAAGTCGCAGCGATATCAGGCTGGCATTAATACTACCCGGCGTCGAATCCACCTCTGCGATTATCTCTTCTATGTGCAATGGCTCTTTGCTCAGACAATCATAAATCGTTTTTTCGCAGTCACTTAAATTCAACTGGCTCACATCGAACAAAGATGTTTCTATTTTTTCCGATGCCTTTGTCGCCGCTGCGCTTACATGGCTTTGCAGTTGTTCGCCGATATAGCCGAGTGCTTCCATCACATCTTCAACGGATTCGATTAGCGTTGCTCCTTGTTTTATCAATTGATGTGCTCCTTTACTCAACGGCGAATCAATTTTCCCCGGCACCGCCATCACCTCCCGATTATTTTCCATTGCCATTCTGGCTGTAATCATCGCCCCTGAACGCGGGCCGGCTTCGACAACAATTGTCCCGAGTGACAGTCCTGCTATTATTCTGTTGCGGGGCGGGAAGTTTTCCGGCAACGGCTCATACCGCAATGGCAACTCGCTAATGCAGGCGCCGGACTCAGCTATGAGTTCAAATAGCTTCTTATTCTCCGGCGGGAAAATATTGCCTAATCCACAACCCTGCACAGCGATTGTGCGTCCGCCGGCGGATAGCGCACCCTGGTGGGCAGCGGTGTCTATGCCGCGAGCCATTCCGGAACAAATAGTAAAGCCGGCGGAACTCAACAAATGAGCAAATCGGGAAGATTGCTCCTGGCCATACAAACTGCAACGCCGGGAACCTACTATCGCAATACCTAAATTGTCAGAGCTGGTCAAACTTCCCTTAACGTAAAGGACCGGCGGGGGGTCGTAAATCCGTTTCAATACAGGCGGATAGCGATTATCGTTAAAATGGATTATCCAGACGCCAAGTTTCCGGGCCAGTTCCAATTCAGCGGTTGTGTCGAATTTGTTACGAGTTCTGGCAATTGCTTCAGCAGTTTTGAAGCCTATCCTGTCTATTTTGGCAAGCTCGCTCACCGAAGCACCTAAGGCACGCTCCGCTGAGCCGAAATGCTTTATAAGCTTTGCAAAAGTAGTCGAGCCGACATTATCAGCCCTGATTAGTTTGAGCCAATTTTCAATATCAACGGAATTCTGCTGTAATTTTGCCATTTTACGTGCGGTATTAGAGACAAGTAATTCGGCTGGAGCTTATCTGAATAATTACCTCCGGTCAATGGAAATTAGTCGTTAGCCTGCCACAACGGGCGTTGGCACGGCGGGTGAATAGCGAATAGTATATACTTAAACTGAGCGGTTTTGAGGGGTGCACTTCACGTTTGTAGGTAAAAAAGCCCTCCGGTATGTGAGATATTGAAAAAAACCACTAAAATAGTGGAAAAACATTATCTCGCTATGGAGGGCAAAAAAATGTATGAAGAAATTTTAGACCAAATGCAGGAGTTGTTAAAGGATGAAATCAAAAATCTTGGTGGTGATTTGGACAAAGTTGAGCAGGTGGTAATGAAAATGATGATGTCATTTGGAAAAGGACTGCTGCAACGGCTTCTTGATTCTGGTCCTAACGGTTATAAAGGCAGTTCTATGCCGTGTGAATGTGATGGCTCAAAGAAGTTTGTGCAGCATCGTCCAAAGGACATACACAGTCTTTTCGGATGGATAACAATCAAACGAGCTTATTATCATTGTCCAGATTGTGGCCAAAGTCTGGTTCCGTATGATCTTGTCAGTGGATTGGGTTCTGAACAAATCAGTCCCGGTTTGGCAAGGGCTTGCTGCATGTTGGCCGTTGATGATAGTTTCGAGCTGGCATCCCGAAAGATTGAAGGATTGATAGGCCAAAAGGTCTCTGATAATACGATTGAGCGAGTGGTTCAGCAGGTCGGTTCGATAGTACTACAGCAACAAGATCAACAGCTTGAAGATTTTTTGTCCAGCAGAGAGTTTCCTGAATCTGAAGTTGTACCACAAAGGCTGTATGTGGCCGCTGACGGTACTACAGTGCACGAAACGGATAGTTGGCACGAATGCAAGATAGGTACAATTTACTTCGAAGATGAGCGCAAGAGGAGAAAAAGCTGTTATGTTGGACGGTTTGATAATTCAAAAGTTTTTGGCTGGCATCTTTGGCTCTCGGCCTGCCGTTGTGGCCTTCGTCAAGCCGATGAAATAGTTTTTTTGGGTGATGGCGCTGGCTGGATTCGTACCGAACATCGCAGGCATTTTGGCAGAGCTACATTTATCATAGATTGGTTCCATGCTTCGGAACATTTCTGGGACTGTGGCAAAATGCTTTTCGGTGAAGGTACAAAAGCAACTGAAAAATGGGTCAGTGAACATCTGGATTTACTGTGGGATGGGTGGATGAAAAAGTTGCTTGATGATTTGAAAGAGCAACGCAAAAAATATCGTGGCTCTAAACGAGAGGCAATGGACACATTGATTCGCTATATTTCGAGCAACGAAGAACAGATGCGTTACGATGTGTTTAGGGCAAAGGGTTATGACATAGGTTCCGGTGCGGTTGAGGGGGCTTGCAAGCATGTGGTTGGCAAACGTTTGAAGCAATCGGGAATGGTTTGGAGCCGAGCCGGCTCATCAGCAACATTAGCCCTGCGAATTACCTGGCTGAACAACAAATGGGAGCAATTATGGAAAAACAAGCCCTTGGCAGCCTGAAAAATCTACCTACAAACGTGAAGTGCACCCATTCGTTCTCCAGGGGCAATTTGTGCTTTGCAATTTGCCGGCTGAAAGCTAAAATACACCGGTTAGCTTCAGCCAAACAGTAATCGGGGTAATTGAGCAGAAGAATAAAGGAAGCCACAGAGAACACAGAGGTACACCGAGATAAGAGGCAAAGTGGCAACAGCTAAAAACATAAATTATATTCTCTGAGTTCTCTGTGAACTCTGTGGCAAAGATGATTTGCATCGTAGCAAAAAAACAGTGTTAATTTATGCCACAGGTATCAGTGTAAACCTGTGCCTTAGGTATCTGTGTCTAAAAAATAAAAATAGTTAGTTACCAAAATGAACTCAGAGCAGTTGGAAAAATACAGTTCTGCGATAACGCTTTCGGATATGGAAATTTTTGTATTTGGCGAGCTGATGTTCAGCTTGGTTCTGGCTAACATTATGAGCCCTGTTATCTGGCAGTGGCGGCAGCTCAATTGCTTCAAAAAGCTGGAAGGCAAGAGCAGCTACAAAAAATTGATGCGGCTCAAACAATTCATAAT
>CAJVYN010000044.1 GCA_913009355.1 uncultured bacterium
CAGAAGTCAGAAAACAGCAGAGGGACGCAGAGAAATAATCAATACTTGTCCTCCTTGGGAGTCCATAGGACTGAGCGGAGTCGAAGGAATCATTCATCAATAATCAATTAGTGGGGCCACGGATTTCGCGGATTTTTGTTTTGACGAGAATTGCGGGTTACGGGGATAATGCTCCTGACCCTTTTTCTTTCCCACTTTGATCAAAATATCAGATTACGGGTCAGTATGACAAGCCGTCCCGATTTAATTATTGTTTTTGCTCATGTTTTGCTTTCTTGTCCTTTTTGTTTTGGAAGGTGCAAATTAATCCCCCTGTTACCACGGCAATTACTAACCACCTACAGACCAATATGAGCCAAACTATTTTAACCGGACCTTTTGCGGCATCTGCTATAAAAAAGGTATACGGACGTAATAGCTGAATGGTAACCAAAATGAAGGCTATTATACCCAACCAAAGGAAAACCAACTGTTTCTTGTTCATAATCCAAATCTCCCTTTATTCTTTTTGCAGGTCTTTTGGCTCATCAGCTACAAGCAATAAATCTAAACACTTCCCTTTAACCATAAAGACATCAGACGTTTCTACGTGGACTTTTTCGCCGCTCTCACCGGAACTCAGTTCGAATCTAATCTTTTCTACTTCGGAGATTTGTGCGATTACAGCATAATCATCGAAACCACTTGCTGGGTGACGCATTATCTGCTCGACCTGGCTCGGTGTGCAGTCGAGAACAAAATGAATATCGCACCCAAAAACGCCGAAAAAGGGATTACGAAGCAGTGTACCCCATCCAGAACCAAAATATACCAAATACTTGTCTGGTTTTCTTACAACATCGTGTATAGAGCCATAGAATAATATAGGTCGACCATCAGTTCTGATTAAAGCATCTTCAACTTCTATCGTGTATGTGTGTTCACCAAAACCCTTTTTGTCAATGTGTTGTTTCCAATCTGTAACCGCATTGTATTGAGAGCATAGTTTTTGAACTTCCTCTATGATTTTATGCTTCTGTTCTACTTTGGCAGCTTCTTCGGGACTATCACTGTCACAGCTACTTAATGTGATCACGACTGCCATTATCGTCGCCAAAAGCCAATACTTTTTAGCTTTCATATCTTCCCCTTTCAGAAAAGTTTTCACCACCAAGCCCTTTTTGAACTTTAATCTGTAACTTTGCTCTTTAATTTTTTATCTTTAATTTTTTCCTGCCGTACCATTTTAACAATTGCCTGTCTTAGCTCAATGAACAACTCCGCACCGCCGAATAGTATCCTTCATTGCTTCTGGTCGTCTTTTGTTTTGTTATTGCTAAGTTTCTTACTGCGAAAGCGATAAACTATAAAGCACACCGCAACAATCAAAAGCGGTATAGACCAAAATCCCCATACATCACTGTTCTTGATAGAAACCACTATGGGAGCAACAACAAACACCATACCAACAACAATTATCATCCAAAGTATATATGCGTATATGGCTGGAGGAAGTTTGTTCATATTTATTCCCTTTCACCGCACCATTTTAACGCTTGGCTGTCTTAATTCAATTCAGATAATTTCTCCGCGTTCTCTTTCGGCTACGCTCAGAGCCTGCCCTGAACATAGTTGAAGGGACGGTGTCTGTGGTTAATTTTAATAGATCCCTCCGCTTCGGTCGGGATGACAGTCGTCAATTGATTATTTTCTTCGAGATACGCCCGCCGTGTCGGAGCATCGGCGAGACAGGCTTCACGAGATGCGAGATACGAATTCTTTGTCCGCTAAACGCTAAACGCTAAACGCAAACAAATATACCAGGTATGCAATATATCCGCAGAGCAGCAGCATACCATTGATTCGACTGATGCGCCGGCCAATCAGGGCCATAACGACAAAGACGCCACTGATGATAACCATAATCCAGTAATCGAGACCTGCCAGTCTTTGTACTATCTCGAATGGTCGAATCAGGCCGGCTACGCCAATGGCAAGTAATGCATTAAAGACGTTTGAGCCGACCATAATACCAATGGAAATATCGCTCTGCTTCTTAACGGCAGCTACCGCGCAGGTTACAAGCTCCGGCAGAGAAGTGCCGATAGCGATAATAGTCAGCCCGATAACCGCCTTACTCAAACCGATTCGCTCGCCGATAAACACCGCCCCACGCACAGTTATATCCGCCCCCAGCGCCAACCCCGCCAAGCCAATAACAACAAACAGCACGCACTGTTTCGTATTGCGTGTCGCGTATTGCGTATTGCGTTCATTATTGTCGTTCTTTTTTACTTCGGTGTTCGATATTCGATATTCGATATTCGATATTTTCCCCTCTGTGTTCTCTGTGGCTATTTTTTTATCTTTTCGTGCCATATACACTGTCAGCAGTATCAATACAGCAAAGACGCTTAGCAGTATAAGACCTTCCGGCCGGGACAGATATAGATTGTGCAGTACCGGCCACAGCAGCAGTGTTACCAGCAGCATTACGGGTATCTCACGCTTGAAAATACGGGATTGGATTCTGATTGGCCGAATAAGGGCACATAAACCGCCGACAAGGGCCAGGTTGGCAATATTGGAGCCGTAAACATTGCCGATAGCCACGTCCCCTGCACCACGGACGGCGGCGGCGATACTGGCAGCCACCTCAGGCGCCGAAGTGCCCATAGCTACAACTGTCAGCCCGATGATAAGCTGGCTGATGCCGAGCCGTTCTGCTAAGCCAACCGCTCCGGCCACTAACAACTCGGCGCACTTCCACAGTATTAGAAGCCCCGCAACCAGAAGTAAACAAGCCCAGAATATGTTCATCGTTTATACTTTAACAGAAGATACGGAGGGGATAAAGAGCATTTTCAGCTCCTTTTCTGATTTGATAACTTTGTGAACTCTACGGTAAAACTAAACTTTTCCGACGATCAGGCAGGCGTTATGGCCGCCAAAGCCGAGAGAATTGCTCAGAGCGATATTGACTTCCTGCTGGCGGGCCTGCAGCGGTACATAGTCCATTTTAAGATCGCAGGCAGGGTCCTGATTGTCCAGATTGATAGTGGGGGGGATAGCTGATTTGTTAATGGCTTTTGCACATATTATAAGCTCGACAGCACCGCTTGCTCCGAGCAGGTGACCGAGGCAGCTTTTCGTCGAACTGACGGCCAGTTTATACGCATAGTCGCCGAAAACAGATTTGATAGCTGCACTTTCAGCTATGTCATTTAGTTTGGTACCTGTCCCATGCGCGTTGATATAGCCAACTTTCTCTTTTTCTATACCTGCATCAATCAGCGCCAGTTCCATTGCTTTCGCTGCACCGCTGCCTTTCGGCAGGGGGGCGGTAATGTGGTAGCCGTCATCGGTCGCACTATAGCCAAGAAGCTCAGCGTATATATTTGCACCGCGTTTTTTAGCGTGACTTTCTTCTTCTAAAACCACAATGCCGGCGCCCTCGGAAAGCACAAAGCCGTTTCTGTCTTTATCGAATGGTCTCGAAGCTGCTGTCGGGTTGTCATTTCGTGTACTCAGGGATTTCAAAGCACAGAATGAGGCCAATCCTATCGGCGTAAGGGCCGCTTCGGAGCCGCCGGTTACCATAACGTCGCTTCGCCCCACAGCGATGTTGTAAAAAGCTTCGCCAATGGCGTGACTGCCGGAAGCGCAGGCGCTAACGATACAAATATTGGGACCCCTCAGGCCGTAACGAATGGCAATGTTACCACAGGCGGCATTGCCCATAAGCTTGGGAACACAAAATGGAGAAACCTTCCTTGGACCTTTTTCTAACAGCCTTTTGTGCTGCTCCTCAATTTCCTTTATACCGCCTATACCAGTTCCGACGATGACGCCGGTACGAAAAACATCCTCTTTCGAGAAATCAAGCCCGCTGTCATTCACAGCTTGTGTCGCCGCAGCTACGGCAAACTGCGTGAAGCGGTCCATCCGCTTGCTTTCCCGGTGGTCAATGTATTGGGTTATGTCGAAACTTTTTACCTCGCCCCCAAACTTTACCGGGTATGCACTAACGTCAAAAGATTCTATAGCAGAAATACCGCTCTTACCCTCGCACAGCGCATCAAAAAGCCCTTCAGCAGACTCGGCTAATGCAGTAACACATCCTAAACCAGTAATAACAACTCGCCGTTTACTCATGCTAAATTTGTTCGCTATTTCTGGTCTTTGGAATGTGCAACCTTGGTAATGTAATCAACCGCGGCGCCAACCGTCTGTATCTTCTCGGCCTCTTCGTCCGGGATGCTCATGTCAAACTCGTCTTCAAACTCCATAACCAGTTCAACCGTATCCAGTGAGTCAGCATTCAAATCGTTAATAAATGAGGTCTGGCGTGTTATCTCAGACCTGTCCGTACCCATCTGCTCACATATTATGTCGATTACTTTGTTTTCAATTGCCGAGACGTCTATTTCATCTGCACTCACTTGTTCTTCTCCTTAGTCAAATACGGATTTATTTCGCAACCTTACAAAGTGTATAGCGTTCCGCTAATAACTTAACCTCTATTTAGGGCGGTAATATACCTGCTAAATCGCTCAGCTACAAGCATTTTTTATCTTTTTTTTACATTGCCATTCCACCGTCAACACAAAGTACCTGGCCGGTAATGTAGCCGGCCGCATCACCTGCAAGGAATGCAACCGCCTTTGCTACGTCATCAACACTGCCGAATCTGCGCACAGGAATAACCTGTTTTGCAGCATCCTTAACGGCATCCGGCAGTACATCTGTCATCTCGGTCATAATAAAGCCAGGTGCAATACAGTTTGCTGTAACGTTCTTTTTGCCCACTTCACGCGCTACCGACTTTGTCATCCCAATAAGAGCCGCCTTGCTCGCAGCGTAGTTGCTGGAACCAGCCTGGCCCATTATCCCTGCAATAGAGCTTAAGTTTATTATACGGCCAAACTTGTTTCTGACCATCGACCTGACCGCAAACGCAGTTGCCATAAAAGCGGCTCGCAAATTGACGTTTATAACACTGTCGAAATCCTCTTCCTTCATCTGCATCATCAGCTTATCGCGGGTGATACCAGCATTATTTACCAGAATGCCCACCCCGCCGTGTTCAGAAGCCAAAGCTTCGAGTATCTCGGTCAATCCGGCTGTATCAGTTATATCCACACATCTTGTTATAACAGTAAAGCCGGCTTCTTTTACAACATTTTCAAGTTCGCTTAACTGCTCGGCATTTATATCCAGGCCTGCAACGATACGACCCTGCCTGAGCAGTTCAAGAACAATTGCCCGGCCTATCCCTCTGGCGGCACCGGTTACAACAGCCAGCCTTTTTTCCGACATCTTTCTAATCTCCCAATAAAACTCAAAATATTATAACTGCTTTATAGCATCCAAACTGCTTATGTTTATAACTTTTGTTTTTCTGTTGATTCTTCGCATAAGCCCAGTCAAAACTCTGCCCGGCCCGATCTCGTAAAACTTTTCAACTCCGTCGGCCAAAAGCTTCTCCATACATTTTTGCCAAAGAAGGGGGCAAGTCAACTGCTTTATCAGGCTTTTTGTGATTTTTTCAGCGCTTTCATAATACTCAGCTGTGATATTGGCAATAATTATGGTATCTAACGGCTCTGCAATCTCACTTTGTTGTAGTGCTTCTTTAAGAGCATCTGCTGCGCTGGACATCATTTCAGTATGAAAAGCACCCGCAACATCCAGACGCACGGCTTTTACAGCGCCGTACTTTACCGCTAAATCCTCTGCCCGCCGGCAGGCCGTTTTACCGCCGCTTATCACAATCTGGCCCGGACAGTTGAAATTAACAGCGGCCAAGAGCTTACCTTCGCCGGCTTCGGCACAAAGCTGATTAACCTTATCTTCATCGAGGCCAATAATACTGACCATTGCACCTTCTTGCGATTCGGCGGCGGCCTGCATCGCCTGGCCGCGTTTGCGTACAAGAGTAAGAGCATCCTCGAAGCTAATCAGTCCTGCGGCGTAAAGGGCGGTATATTCACCCAGACTGAGTCCAGCTGTTACATCGGCTCGGAGCTTATCGGCAGATGGGTTTGTCCTGAGAACCTCCAATATGGCGGCGGAAGTTACAAAAATAGCCGGCTGTGAAATCGCTGTGGTATTTAATTGCTCCGCAGGTCCCTCGAAACAGATACTGCTTAAATCAAATCCGAGAATATCATCTGCTTTCAGAAAAATCTCTGCCGCTGCGGGGAATGCCAAGGCAATTTTTGCGCCCATTCCTACAATTTGAGATCCCTGTCCCGGAAATAAAAAAGCAGTCTTCATAGTTCATGTCTCGTTGTTCGTGGTTTGTGCCTCGAAGCACGCAATCAAAACTGAATTACATTTGCTCCCCAGGTCAGTCCCGCCCCGAAAACGACGAAAATAACAATCTCACCTCGCTTGATTCCGCCCTTCCTGACGCACTCGTCAAAAGCGATGGGTACTGATGCCGAGGATGTATTGCCATACTCGGCAATATTCAAAAACACCTTCTCGTCAGGTAGTTTCAGGCGCTTGGCCGCAGATTCGATAATCCTTGCGTTCATCTGGTGCGAAATAAACATCCCAACCTCGTCAATACTCAAATTGCAGGCCTCCAGACACTCGGTGACAGTTTCAACAACCCTGCGAACAGCCTGCTGATAGACTTCTCTACCCTTAATTTGCATATAAATTTTCTTCGAGTCATCCAACTTTTTGGCCGCTGGATGGCGGGAACCATACGCCTGGCAATTCAATGCTTCCCAGTAATTACCGTCTGATGCCATAGTGCTGTACAGGATACCCTGACGGCCATCGCTGCTTCGCTCCAGCAATACCGCTCCTGCGCCGTCCCCGAAAAGAATGCAGCTTGTTCGGTCGGTCCAGTCGGTAATCTTGGTCAAAGTTTCAGCTCCTATTATAAGGGCGTTTTTACACCGTCCGTTCTCCAGGAACTGCTGAGCGATTGACAGGCCGTACACAAAACCGCTGCAGGCGGCGGCCAAATCAAACACCCACGCTTTTTTTGCCCCGAGTGCCCGCTGTACAAAGCATGCAGTCGAAGGGAAAACCATCTCCGGCGTAATAGTGGCCACAATAATAAGTTCAATCTCATCGGCATTAAAATTTGCCTCTGCCAAGGCCCTCCTGGCCGCTTCCGTAGCTAAAAAAGCGGTAGTCTCGTCGTCAGTAGTGATATGTCGAACCTTGATACCGGTTCGGGCGGCAATCCATTCGTCTGAGGTATCCACCATTTTTGACAGGTCATCATTTGTTAATGTTTTCGCCGGCACAAATGAACCGTGGCCAGCGATAACCGCACGATAAGGGGGATTGTGGTCGTTAATTGGCCTGTTCATCAGATGCCTTTACGGAAGTACTTGACAGATATTCAACAATCTTTTCGTTTATTTTGTTTGTGTAGTATTTTTTGGAGGCCAGGATAGCGTTTTTAATTGTCCCGCTCTGGCTTGAGCCATGACAGATTAGCGATGTGCCATTAACGCCTAACAAGAGCGCACCGCCGTATTCATTATAATCGTATTTCTTGTAAATTCTTGCTATTACAGGCTTAAACTTCATAGCAAGTTGCAGTTTCTCTGCTATAAGTTCGTGTTTTATCGCTTTGAACAGGCCGTCAACAAGCCCTTCGGTAAGTTTCAAGATTACATTGCCAACGAAACCCTCGCAAACCGCAACGTCACAAACACCTTTGAATATGTCTCTGCCCTCGATGTTGCCGATAAAATTTATATTCGGGTCGGATTTCATCATCTCACGTGCTTTTTTAACAACCTCATTACCCTTTGCGTCTTCGGCGCCAATGCTCATAAGCCCGACCCTCGGTTTCTCTATTCCGAGCAGATGTTTCGAATACATACTGGCCATTACCGCATATTGGTAAAGATTTATCGGCTTACAAGAGATGTTGGCGCCCACATCACATATCGTTACCGGCCCTTCGAAGGTTGGAAACACTACAGCGATTCCAGGGCGATTAACGCCGGGTAGATTTCTCATCCTCATTTGGAAAGCCGCCACGCAAGCTCCCGTATTGCCTGCCGAGATGACAGCGTCAGTGTGGCCATTTTTAGCCAGCTTGGCCATAACTGCGATTGAACTTTTGACTTTTTTCCGCAGACTCTCTATCGGTGCCTCGTCCATACCGATAATTTCAGGAGCGTCAACCACGCTAATCGCACCTTTATTACGAGACTTCAAAGAGGACAGTCGCGGTTTTATCACAGCCTCCGGGCCGACAAGTATCAGCTCATCATCTTCGTTAAGCAGCGAGATTGATTCCATGGCGCCGGAAATAATCTCATCCGGTGCATTGTCGCCTCCCATTGCATCAACTGCGATTCGCATTTTTTAGCTGCCCTTACTATTGCTCTTTAGCGAGCTTCAATGTTATTTCAGGATTGAGGTAACCACAATTTCCACACACTGCATGCGGCAGCTTGGCGTGGTTGCATCGCTTGCAGACCGAATAGTTTACAGCCTTTAGCTTATGATGACTGCGGCGAGTGCGTGTTCTGCTTTTACTGGTTTTTTTTGCGGGTAACATTGTTAAATACTCCAGATACTCTTTGAAACTAAAGCTAACCGGTTAATTGGCTGCTTTACGTGCTTCACTTGTCATTACTAAACTGTCCAAATCAATTTCAAACCCCTCTAAATAGTTAACCAGCGGCACTTTGTCAAGTGTAATTTAACAGAATGGTGTGAGAAGCCGCCTGACTGCCTGGGGTGAATTATTCATAATTGTAAGTTTTCTCCTCTAAAATCCTGTCAGGCGTACTTAAAAACCTCCTCTGTGCCGATGCCGGCCTTACCTTCTTTAGCGTGCCAGCCAGCCACCATCGACAGCTACTGTGTAGCCGGTCATATACGAAGATGCGTCAGAAGCGAGGAATACAACTATACCCTTAAGGTCGCTCGGCTGGCCCCAGCGTCCTGCGGGAATTCTGTCAACTATGGCTTTATTGCGAACAGGGTCGGCTCGCAACGCAGTTGTATTGTCAGTGGCCATATAGCCGGGCGCTATGGCGTTGACGTTGATGTTATGGGCGGCCAACTCATTGGCCATCAACCTTGTCAGGCCCATAACCGCACTTTTTGAGGCGGTATATGAGGGAACCAAAATGCCGCCCTGAAAAGAAAGCATTGAAGCAATGTTGACAATTTTGCCGCCCTCACCCTGTTTTATGAGAACCTTGGCCACCGCCTGAGTTAAAAAGAACAAAGTCTTCTGATTGATGTTGATAACATCATCCCAGTCCTTTTCCGTAAACTCGGTGATGGGGGAACGGCGAATGATGCCTGCATTGTTGAGAAGAATATCAATCCTACCAAGTTCTTCAACCGTAGTGTTAACAATATTGTCCACGCAGTCCAGGGAACTGAGGTCAGCCCTTACGCCAACGGCACGGCGGCCGATTTTTTCAATCTCCTGCCGTGTTTTGTCCGTTGAGAGTAAGTCAACAATCGCCACATCCGCTCCGGCTTCGGCCAGACCGACTGCCATTGCCTGACCTAATCCTCTGGCTGCGCCTGTAACGATTGCAACCCTGCCATCCAGTTTGAATTTATCCAGAATCATTTTACTGTCCCTTATTTCTTGTATTCGGGTCTATCTTATCTGTTCTAAGGAAAACGCCTGCATATCACTGAAGTCCTGATTTTCCCCGCCCATAGCCCATACGAAACTGTAATTTTTAAGGCCGGCGCCGGAATGAATAGACCAGCTTGGCGAGAGCACCGCCTGCTCATCCCTTACCGCTATGTGCCTGGTCTCTTCCGGCCTGCCCATATAATGAAATACAAGCGAATCACTGCCTACGTTAAAATACATATAAACCTCGCTCCTGCGTTTATGAAGATGTCCCGGCATCGTGTTCCAGACACTGCCCTCAGCCATCTCGGTACAGCCCATCACAAGCTGACAGCTCTGTATTCCAGCCGGGTGAATGTACTTGTATATGGTTCTTTTGTTGGCGCTTTCATCGGAGCCAAGCTCAACCGGTTCGGCATCCTTAATCTTTGCATGCGCTGTCGGATAAGACTTGTGGGCAGGGTGACTAACCAGGTAAAATTTCGCCGGCTCTTTGGCTTTTACACTTTCAAACCGGATGTCCTTACTGCCCCTTCCGATATAAAGTGCATCCTTCAAGGCCATAGAATACTGTTCGCCGTCCACTATGACAATACCATCAGAGCCGATATTTATAACCCCTATCTCACGCCGCTCGGCAAAATACTCACAGGCCATTTCCTCGTCAGCTTTCAGAACCAATGGGCCGGCAGTTGGAACCGCAGAACCAACCATCACCCTGTCGATAAACGAATAGACCATTCTTATCTGACCAGGGACGAAAAGATTCTCGATAAGAAAATCGGCTCTTATTTCCCCGGAGTTCATTCTTTCAAAACGTACAGGGTCGGCGGCATAACGCATTTCCATTCCCATCTTCCAACTCCTTCTGCTTTTATTGTTATTAACTTTTACGATTGCGAGATTAGCGGTGTACCCCGTTTGCACAACTGCAGCGGCACGCCCCAAGGGTCACGCATCATAACCAGATGAGTACCATCGTCGAATCTCTGTTCCTCGAAAACCGATGCGCCTGCTGCGGTCAGCTTTTCTTTCACAGCCGTTGGGTCAGGCACAGCAAAGGCAAAGTGAAAACGAAGCGGATGCTGAGCCGAGTGCTCTGGAATGGGGTCAGCGGGGTTGGAGTAAATCTCTATCACTACCCGGCCCGTTTCGTCGGCCAGAAAGTGCGTGTATGGCGCCGAGTCCATAGAGCGGACTATACGCATGCTGCAGTGCTCAACGTACCAATTCGCCATCGCCGTAGAATCCGGTACGTTTATGCCAAAGTGCTCGAACTCCATTTTATTTTTCCTTTCCGTTTTGTAACTGACTGTATGGTAATGTTCAGGATGCGAAATACCCTGCTTAAAATAGCAGTTTCTTCGTCATTGTCCATTCATTTTTGACAAAAATTTTAATGCCGCTTCTTCAAGTTACAACTTGCCTGAACAACTACTCTGCTATACACTTTTAATTTATTAGCCAAACAAGACAAGGAAAAATTAAAAATGCCAAGCTGAAAGGTAGAAGACATTATGTCAAAGTTTTTGCAAAACAGTTTGATAGTTAGATTTCTTAGAAATGTGGTAGGCCCAGCCGCTATTATGGCAGCCGGTATGATAGGTGCAGGGGCAGTATCTACGAGACTGCTGGCGGGCACATGGTTTAAATTTGACCTGATGTGGACGGCACTGTATGTGATTCCGATGGTAATCTTTACCCTCGATTCAGCTTCCCGGATTGGGATACTTACCGGCGGACGAGGAATGATTGAAATGATTAAGACGGAAATCGCACCAGCTTTGGCCTGGTTTGTAGTAGTGCCGCAGATTCTGCTGAATATAGTCGTCAATATGAGCCAGATGTCGGTTATGACCGAATCTGTCTATGGCATGTTCGGTATTAACCTGCCGGACAATGGCTCTGTAACCGCAGGTAAACTTATTATAGTTGTCATTCTTACAGCTATGGTTCTTGCTGCTGTGCTATATGGCAGCTTTAAAAGACTGCAAAAAGTTATGACAGCTCTTTTAATGCTGATTCTAATATGCTTTATCGTTGTCGCTATCAAGGGCCTGATGAACTGGGCCACCTGGGCGGGATTGCTCGGCGGGCTTGTTCCCAATATCCCGGATGACGTTGCCGTGGCAGGCTCAGCAGGTGTGGTTCGAGGAGGATTCAGGCAGATGATGTCAATCGCAGGCCAGGCTCTGCCGGCCGCTGTTTTCCTTTCATACGGCTATTTTACAAGTAACGCCGAGTACACCGAGGCAGATTTGAAAAAGAATTTCAGAAAGTCAGTTCTCAACTTCGGCTATATCTGGGGTATGTTCTCCGTTGTGGTTGTCATCGCCGGCGTTACAGCCCTGCATAACGTTTATAAAGGCCAAGACGGAGGTCTGCATTATTCACAAATCGCAAGCGTCAGTCAGGCGGGAAGAGTCATAGCTCCGGCATTGCCAAACGTCATCAGTTTTATGGCTCCTCCGATTTTTTCACTTGGACTTTTAGTGGCCGCCTTTACGACAACAGTATCGGTTGCTTTGATGATGGTTTACTTCCTGCTCGATATCCTGGGAAAAGACTGGAAACTAAGAAAAGGTAACAAACTCTTCAAGGGCTGCCTGGCTTTTTTCATCGTTCTGCCTGCACTGCTCTCGCCGTTCTGGAACCTGCCCGCTTTAATCCAGGCGATACTTGCAATGGCAGGAAATCTTGTAATGGCACCTCTTGCCGTTTTGATAATTCTTTACTTTATCAACAAGGAAAAATACATGGGTAAATACACCGCCAAGGCCGGTAGAAACATTGTTTTGTGTGTCACATTCGCATTCTCAATGTTTGTCGTTGTAACCGGCATTATCAAACTCTGGAACCAGTTTATGGGCTGATAAAATCTCCCAGGTTATAAGTTTTGTTTATTCTTCCAGTACAAGGCCGCTCTTATCATTTTTGTAGTAATAGCTATAGGTCTTGCCCTTCTTCACAAATGACAATGTCAGATTGCCGGCACTATCAACTTTTCCCTCTACAGAGTTGACGATTCGACGGGCTTCACTGTCGTTGTCAACTGGAAGAATGATGGTGGCTATGATAGTTTTATTGCTCCCTGCCTTTACCACAGTCCCGAAATAGGGTATCCAGGAAAAGTCTTTTAACGCATTAATCGGCTGGGAGATATGTTTGCCGGGCCTTATTGTAAAATCACCGTCTATGACGACTGGTATAAGCGCCATTTTGCCCTTATTTCCAACGAGCATAACGTAATCGTCATTTATTTCTGCAGCACACGCCGAATGGAAACGAGCTTCAATCTCTGCTGCCTTGTCTGATTTAACCTCATCTACAACGACAGTAATAACCGGCTTTTCAAGGGTAACGTGACGGCGCCAGCCTTTCATTTCCTTCTTCGGATAGGCATTGGTCGGGTCCATTATTACGTAGTCCCGCTCGGCCGACGACCTGAATTCGAGCACTTTGCCGCCGACGTTATAATTCCAGGGCTGTTTCCTCATTTTTCCTGGGATTTGTTTTTCGCCGTTGACGAACACAACGTTATGGCCGACGCTCGAGGCCTGTGGATAGTCCCAGCGTGCATCATCGAAATATTTTTCATCGTAAGGTCCGCTTCCGAGGTCGCGTATATAAGCCTGGCCTCGCCAGTAAACAACGAACTGTCCGATATCAAGATGGCCATGATGGGAGTCGTCGTTCCTGCCCGCTTTGCCGGCGACTAAAACCTTCTCAGGGTCTTTGAAATCACTTCGCATTATCCACCAGTCAATGCTGCGGAAGTGGATGGATGCGTTTTCAGGAGGAGCCGGCTCTATCGTCGGTCGCGGCCAGATAATGTCGAACATTAACAGTCGCGGCCAGGGCCAGGCAATGTCGAGCGTATCCTCTATATCCTCGCCTTCATCAAAAAATTCTTCCCGAAACCACGCCGCCACTTTACTCTTTGTCTCGGTCGCCAGTTTGTTAACTAAATAAATGCCCTCTACTATACGGTCATGACTTGAATCTTCAAAATGCAGTGACGTTGCGGGCGGTACGAAAGTGTATAGAGGGAAATTGACCGGATTATTCCTGAGCCGTTCATTATTAAAGAGGTTGTATTTGCCTTTCGTCTGGCGTTTGAGCGCATCGGCAAAGAACACCGAGGTATATATAGCATAATTCCAGTAAACCCCGCCTTCCTGCCAGCCGCCGTCAACACCCAGCTCGTTGAGCATCTTATTGATACGGTTGTACGATTCGGCGACAACATCGGTCAACTGCGGCTCTTCGGTGAGAAGCGCAAGTCCTGCAAGGCCGACACCTGAATTACATACACTGCACCAGTTGGATCGATACGCACTTGCCCACCAGTGATACTCATAATTACCCCGCACTTTGGTTATTACTTTCTCTAAGAGTGCACCCCTGATACGGTCACGCTGCGGCACAGTCAGTGCAGGATAAAGCCAGTCATAGACCCACGCCATAATGCGGCCTGTATCGCCACTGAAAATGTCAAAGCTGAAAACGACCTGGTC
>CAJVYN010000045.1 GCA_913009355.1 uncultured bacterium
GTTGGGCAGGTGTTTATTAAAAAAAAAAAAAAGGAAGAGAAGAAAGAAGAAAAAAAAGAAGAAAAGTTTTTTTTTTCAAGCAGAAGACGGCATACGAGATAAAGGAATGTGACTGGAGTTCAGACGTGTGCTCTTCCGATCTACCGAACTGAGATAGATTTCCCTTTGTTTGTGAATTTAAACTTGATAATTCTGGGTCATTTGAAATATCTACTGGGGAATTATTATCTAATGCAAAATTTACTGTAAAACCTATTATTGCAACTGTAAAAAGTCCAATTAAAATTAAACTAGTTGTTAGTTGTATCTGCCCCATTAACTTCTCCTTGCTCCTTTAATTAATATAAGAATAAGTGCTATGAATAACCAAAGTACTGTCGATGTAGCCCCAACAAATCCATTATTTGAAACTAAGTTTAAAGAAATTAATAATATAACCCCAATCATTAAGAAAAATATTGTAACTATTGGATTCCCAGAAATTCCTACACCTATTAAAGTCATAATTACAAAGATTGCAAGGAATACGACAACTCCTCCATAAATGTCAGAAGGTGATTGATTTATTTTCACTTGTCCTTGCCCTTTTTACACACCATCGCTATAAACTTTCGCCAAAACTGTTGCATTTCCTATACTATTTGGTACTTGACAACTTAATGTACCAGAACTTGACATTAAATAATCTGTACAGGCAAAAGTTCCTAAAGCATCTTCTTTAATAACCATAAGAGTCACATTTAAGACACTTCCATCTGGAATTGCAAATTGGCTTATGATTGTTTTTGAAGTGCTGTTATAATCCAAAGTGTAATTAAAATTATTCTCCGAGGTATAATCAGGAATAGTTAATCCACTTGAAAAAGCATTAAAATCAATTGAACATTCGCTTATAGTCGGAGTTTGGCATATTGCTTTAACATTTTCAAATGTTGAGATGTGCAAGAACTACCACCAATACAATCCCACCAACTGTTACAATCATTATTGGCTCAAGCAGAGCCATCACGGTTGTTATCGTAGAATCGACCTTTCGTTCATAATAGTCGCTGGTTCTTTCCAACACCTTCGACAGTGAACCGCTTTCTTCGCCGACGTGTACCATTTTGACGACCATATTAGGGAAAAAACCGGATTTAGCCATACTCAAAGAGATGTTTGAACCTTCGACAACACGCTCTCTGGTTTGCGTTATCGCCGCCTTTATAATATCGTTATTGGTCGTTACGGAAAGAATATCGAGTACCTCAAGCACTGAAACACCCGAAGCAAGTAATATTGACATTGTCTTGCAGAACATAGCGATGAAAGCTTGGCTGAATATCTTGCCGAGCAGGGGCAGGGCAAGGGCGATTCTGCAAAATAGATAATGGCCTTTCTTGGTTTTGGAAGTAAGAACTCCGAGAATTATTATGAGCAGCAAGGCACTGATAATATAAACGAGATTGTGGCAAAGCATATCGTAAAACCCCATAAATGCCTGAGTAAAAGCAGGCAATGCCCCGCCGAGTTGGTCAAATATGGTGCGGAATCGTGGAATAATAAAAGTCATTATGAAAATGACTATCAGGACGATAAATATGAATACAAAGGCCGGATAGGCCATTGCCCCCTTAACTTTTTTCGCTAATTTATCGCGATTGTCGAAATGCTCTGCCAATCTGTGTAGTGCTTCCGGGAGATCACCGCCGGTTTCGCCGGCTAATATTATAGCGCAGGACAGTCGACTGAAAACCTTTGGAAATTCCGAGATACTGTCCGAAAAAGTCTCACCCCTCTGCATTTTCTCTAAAACCTGCTGCAGGATTTGCTGAAGTTGTAAATTTTCTATGTCTTCGGAGATGGTCTCTAAAGCTGTGGTAATAGGGATTCCTCCCTCTACCATTGTGGTCAACTGCCAGCAAAGCGCCGCTAACTCTGCTGATTTGATGCGTTTTTGGTGCTGCTGTGCACGCTTAGATTTCTTAGTATCTGCAGATATTTCGTTGATGGAGATAGGTGTGAACCCTTGCTCACGAAGGTAAGCCAGTACATCGTTTGAAGAAATCGCCTGCCTGCTGCCTTGCTTTCGCTGTCCTGATGAATCCCGGGCAATATACTTATAACTTTTCATTTACCGAACCTTCTCAAGATCACTCAATAGTTATTCATAAACGTGAGACGCAAGCCACAGTGGGATACCCCACGTGGTATCCTGCTTACTTCCGCAAAATCGATTTTTTCTCTACCAAAACAGAAAAAATCAAAAATCAAAAATTAAATATCAAAATTGTGGAGTTGCCGCTTTGCGGCAACGACTTCCTTAATTTTGATTTTTGCATTTTGATATTTGATATAATAGTTCGCCATATACCATCGGCATCTGAAAACCTTGAGTTTAGTAAGAATTGAATTGCCTGAAAGAAAGGCAGTGCCTAAAGTTGTGGTTTTTTTTTAACTTTAGTTCACTTTAGTATTTCTCCGCCACTTGATTTCCCCCCAAATATGCCTGCCCTGCACCAGAGCGGTGCAGGGCTTGTCTTGCTTACTTAAATTATACTCGATTTTTACTAAATGCCAAATTCAATCTGACCAAATTCACTGTTTGGGAATGATGCGGTTTTTGCTGTTTTCGGCAGGTTGGAGCTAAAAGAACTGCTCAGCGGCTATTACAGTTTTATGTTTTCCGTAAATGTTACGCTAAGGACCTCTTCGGCGGTGGTTAGGCCGGCCAGCATCTTGCTTACGCCGCTTTCAAGTAGCCCGCCATAGCCTTTTTGACGTGACATTGCTCTTATTTGCGACTCACCTGCACCAGCGATGAGCTTTTCCCGTAGATCGTTGTCTATAACTAAGAACTCAAATACGGGTAATCTGCCCAGGTAGCCTGTCCCTCCGCAAGCTTTACAGCCGTGACCGTGGTAAAAGACAGCGTCTTTGGCCCGCTCAGGGGCAATCTTCAAGCGTCTGAGAACTTCTTCACTGAGTTTTAGAGGCTCTTTACAGCGGTCACAAATTTTTCTTACCAGTCGCTGAGCAACGATTAAATTGAGTGTAGAAGCCAGCAAATACTGCTCAATCCCCATATAGATAAATCTGCTTATCGCACTGGGTGCGTCGTTGGTGTGGAACGTGCTCAGTACCAGATGGCCGGTCAAAGATGCTTTTATCGCAATTTCGACCGTTTCTTTGTCCCTGATTTCGCCTATCAGAACTATGTCCGGGTCCTGTCTTAAAATTGCTCGCAGGCATGATGCGAAGTCGAGATTGATTTCCGGCTTGACTTGAATCTGGTTAATCCCCGCAAGACGGTATTCGACGGGGTCCTCGACCGTTGTAATATTTTTCGTCGGGTCCTTCAGGTAATTTAGCGCCGAGTATAATGTGGTACTTTTACCGCTGCCGGTCGGGCCGGTTACGACTATGATGCCGTGCGGCTGTGACAATATGGTTTTGAACTCTTCGAGAAGTTCAGGTTCAAATCCAAGTTGATTTAAGTCGTGGTTTACCGCTGATGTGTCCAGGATTCGCATCACCACTTTTTCGCCGTATATTGTTGGGATTACCGATACCCGGACGTCTATATCCCTACCGGGGGCTTTCATTTTGAATCGTCCGTCCTGGGGCAGCCTGCGTTCGGCAATATCCATTTCTGAGAGAATCTTAATTCTGGTAATTACCGCAGCCTGCATCTTTCTGGCCGGCGGGACCATATCCCAAAGTATGCCGTCAATTCGCATGCGAATTATCATAGAGCGTTCCTGCGGCTCGATATGGATGTCACTTGCTCTGCTTTTGACCGCCTGACTTAGCAGTAAGTCAACAAAACGAATTACAGGCGGCTTTGTTGCGGCTACTTCGCTGCTGATATCCGCCTCCGCAGCATTTTTTATAAATACAGTTTCTTGTTCTTCTTTGCCTACCTCAAGCTCTACCAGGTCGCGAAGATGTTGTTCTTCGACATCAGAACCATGATAAATCATATCTATTGCCTGGTGAATTTCATGGGGTGAGCTAACCACTACCTTAATTTGACGCCTTATTTTCAGTGCGATAGTGTCTATTGCGATAACGTTAAGCGGGTCAGCCATCGCAATGATAACTTTGTTATCTATCTGGCCGATGGCTACGAGACAGAATCGCTTGGCGATTGCTTCAGGCAGCATTCGGGCTATATTCATATCTATTTTGGCAATATCATCGAAATGGACGTGCTCTATTGAGAGATATTCAGCCAAGGCGCCAATAACCTCGTCGTCGTTTAGCGTTTTCAGTCGAAGCAATACTTCGCCGAGTCGGCCGCCGTGCTCTTGCTGTTCGTTTAGCGCTTCGATTAATTCTCTACGGCTTAAAAGACCTTTAGAGACGAGCGATTCGCCGAAAAGAAGATTGATTTTTGTTTCAGGGATATCAGGGGTTTCTTGTGCGGTTCTCATCCTTCTCCTCTTAAATAGTGCCTAAAGCAACAAAAAATAAAAAATCAAGATGCAAAAATCAAAATTAAGGAAGTCGTCCCTAAGGGACTCCGCAATTTTGATATTTAATTTTTAATATTTGATTTTCTTTTTTAAAGCATACTATAAAAAACGGTAGAAGCAAAAAATTCCGATCGGTTTTTTCCTGATATTCAGCTAAAAAGCCGGTGATGTAACGGATTACGGTAAGATGAAAGGCAGTGCCTAAAGTTGAGGATTTTTTTTAACTTTAGTTCACTTTAGCTCACTTTAGCTCACTTTAGCTCACTTTTCAACTTTCCACCGCTCAACTGCTCTGCGGCAAGGCAGCGAGGATTGGAGTATTTTTTGTTTTGTTTGGCAGAGTTGCAATGCCGTATTTTTCAATTAGCCGGCCGAAGAGTGCTATACGCCTTCCCGCGGATTCGAGAGAGCCGTATGCGTGAACCTCAATTTCCAGGTTCAGTGGTGGGCCGGCACGACGGTCACGGACAGGCAGGGTCATTTTGACGATATCATATCTCGGTGTAGCTCTGCCACAGGTATCTTTGCCGTTTTCCCCCCATGCTAATATTTTATTAGTTCCATCACGGTTGGTTAAAGGTAACCAGCCCCTTACAAAGCCCATCTGGTCCGCAGCAAAGCAGACCGTCTGCCACCACTGCTCGAAGGTTTTGACTTGGCGGAAATGAAGTCCAACTTTCTCGAAACTGGCTACTTCCTGCTTCGTATGGTGAGAAATCCTGTGTTTTCGTTTCAAGTCAGCTATTGTCTTGTGCAGCTGAACTGAGCCTACTACCCTGAATGCCAGGACAAGGAGAAACAGAATGCATACGAAAATTATTATAGTCTGAGCGTTACGGGTAAAGATCATAAACATTCCAAGGCCGGCGATGAGCAGCGTTACTGCGTATGCTACAATAACCACATGGCGTTGGTGAAGGCCCAATGCAAGGAGCCGGTGGTGGAAATGGCTGCGGTCCGGTGAGAATATAGACCTTCGTTCGAGGAAGCGGCGGAGCATAGAAAAGAGAGTGTCAAGAATAGGGATGCCCAGAGCAATAATTGGTAATGTAAGCCCCACTATAGCGTGCGACTTTGTGGCGCACATTACACTTGCCGACGCCAGGGTAAAACCTAAAAATAAGCTGCCGCAGTCGCCCATAAAGACTTTTGCAGGATTGAAATTAAAGAACAAAAAACCAGTCAAAGCACCACAGAGAGAGAGCATTATAACTGCCATCACGGGCTGACCGAAATACAAAGCAAGTACCACCATTACGCCACAGGCGATGGCTGAAATGCCGGCGGCAAGGCCGTCGAGACCGTCTATAAGATTTACGGCGTTAGTAACACCCACAATCCAGAAGAGGGTTAACGGCCAGGAGAACCAGCCGAGGTTAAGGGTAAACCAGTCCGAGACGGCTATAGAGGTTATTCGAATGCCAAAGGCACAGACGGTAATGGCTGCGGCGAGTTGGCACAGAAATTTGACTCTTGCACGAAGGCCTTTAATATCGTCTATAAGGCCCACAAGGAACATAAACGCAGCAGCGCTGAGCAGGACAATGATTTTGGGCTGAATACCGTGGAATTTGTCACCGATGTCATTGTTTAAAAACAGCACGGATATAGTTAGTACCATCATAGGCACAAAAACCGCGACACCGCCGATGCGCGGAACAGGCCTGGAGTGGACCTTGCGAATATCGGAAGAATCAACCATCTTAAACCTGCGTGCAAGCCTGATGACTATCGGCGTTACCAGAAGCGCCAGCAGCCACGAGCAGAGATATACAAGTACATAAGTATTCATAAGTTCAGCGGCTAACTTTCAGTTCCCTGAAAACCGGGTTTATCTGTAGTATTTAGTCATTAGTTTTTAGTCGTTAGTATTTAGTGCCGCCGAAGGCGGCCTCGATTGACTATTCACTATTCACTAACGACTATTCACTAATTTTTAATTAAAGCATCAGGGCGATTTAATTTCTTTGTTGAGAGCAGCGGGGTGGACCGAAAGGTCGGCAATAAGTTCTTTGGCTGCCTTTAACTGCGGGCGGAGCCGCAGGCATATTCTTGCCTCGTGTATTGCTTCGGATATACGGCCCATATCGGCGAGCAGTCTTGCTAACGTAAGCCGCCAGTGGACCTGGCTGTAATCAACTGCCAGGGCACGGCGGTAATGCTCTATGGCCGCCTCGTTATTCTGTTGCTGCCTATAGATATTGCCTAAGGATACGAACACTGAGGCCGCAGTGCCGGGCTGTGTACATTTTTCTTCAAGTAAATCCATCACTTTTGTGCGGGCATTGTCAACAAGCTCTTTATGTTCATCCGTATCTGCGAGAATGTCGGTAATGTAGCTTAGCCAGCCGGTGTTATCGCCGGCGATGGCTATGGCCAGGTCAGGTCGGTTGACCCTGGTGATATATATATCAGCAACGTTCTTAAAGAGTTTACCATCAAGTTGGACAGCTTTTTTGAATTTCTCGAACGACTGTTCAATTTTGTCTTCTTCAACATCGAGAAAGCCGGCGGCAAAACAAGCTGTTGGACTGCAGGGTGTAAGACGGAACCCCTTTCTTATCTCTTTTGCCCCGGAGTCGTTGTTAAGAATAAACTTTTCAAGTTGGCCGGCAGTGCTGTAGGCCGGTCCGTATGTCGGGCAGAGCGTGCGTGCTTTGTGGAGTTCATCAACGATACGCTGAACAAACCCGATTGATTGCTCAGGTATAATAAGCTCGCCGGTATCAGGGTCAGTTGTTCGGCTTATCGAACGCCATCGATAAACATTGAGCCAGTATCGGTATTTTATATTTTGCGGCTGATAATCGCAAGCCCCCTCTGCGTAAGAGATTAAGTCTGCATATTCACTTTCGGTTCCCTGCCAGTCTTTATCTGCAAGGCCTTTTTCTATACGAAGGGCCTTTTTCCAATGCGCCTCGGCAATGCGGGCATTATTGGCGCCGATAAAGGCCCATAACCAGACTCCGCATATACACAATAAACCGGCTGTACGCAAAACAGTGGATTTCCGGGAGGTTGTAATTGCTTTAGGCGTTGTGGTTTTGAACTTTTTCTGTTTGGCTAAACCTACCAGCAAAGCGCAGAATATAGCGGACAAAAAAGCGTTTGCCGGAAGATGTTGGCCAAAATCGCTTAGGCTGGCCAGTAGTATCGCCGCGAGGCCGAAGCCAAGACCGTAAGTTGCTGATAGGATTGGAAGGGAAGTATTTTTAACATTGCGGGCATAATTTAACCAGATGATTATTCCAAAAACTATCAGCGAACCTAATCCTGCCAGTCCTGTCTCCCCTGCTGTCTGGGCGTATTCATTTTCTGCGTGTGCGGCTAATGCAGCTATATTTGAGCGGTCGAACATCGGATAGACCAGCGAATGCGTGCCCAAACCTGTGCCAAAAACTGGAAATTGCACAAAGGAAGCCGCAAGGTCTTTTAGTATTTGCCATCGGCCTTTGTATGCATTTAGGTCACGAAGAGTTGCAAAACGGTCGTAAACAGCATCGAAGCCTACGTATAGAATACAGGCAAATGCTACGAGCGCCATAACCACCATTATCCATCCCCGCCCCGCCAGAGACTTCCTGGATATAAGCAGCAGTGTGGTAAATGCCGCAGCGATAACCATGCTTACCATACCGCCCCGGGTTAAGGAGATAAAAACTGTTGCAGCGCCAAGACCTATTATTGCAGCCAGCAGCCATAAACTCCTCGCTGAGCGCGAACCGAGGTAATCCAGTATGTCGCTCGGTTTTGATTGTTTGCCGGAGAACCTCTCTGTAACTGTTACGCAAAGCCACCCAAGGGCCGCACCAATTGATAAGTTCATAAACTGCCCGTAGTTGCTGTGGTTGACGAACGGACCGGAATAACCTGCGGTGTTCTTGCTGGCTATGAGCCAGTAGATTTTGCCGTTACCAAGAACCTGCTGTCCCAGAGTAATAACCGCAACGCCGCCGCCTATCAGGGCTATTGTCATCAGAAGACGTTTAATCTGTTTTGGTTGTCGGAAGACGTTGACCACAACTACAAACACCGCCGCAACTGCCAGTACCAGCCGCAGGTCATGTTTCGTTGCGTATGGATAAAAGCTCAAAGTCATTGACTTAAGCAGTGTATCAGAGTTCGGTAAATCTCCGAGAAGCTCCCGTTTTAAGGCCGCCGTATTTGGGGAGATAATCCGTATCAGGTCGGCAGGTAAGGGTAGAAGCTGCAGTAACACGATAAGTAAAAATACCATTATCGGCAAATATGCCCATGTCCAGATTATGCCTTCATTACGACAGTATAGAATCTTCAACAAAAAGCAGAATAAAATAGCACCGGACAGAGCGATGACGACCTCTTTGCTCCAGGCATGTACCACCCCGAATGCAAGCGGCATAAAGATAAGCAGGCCCCCAAGCAGCCATTCAATCACGGTGTCGAACCTGCTCGCGACTGCATCCGTCCTTTCAAAAACTATTTGGTTTTCCCCCATCACTGCGTGTCCTTGTGCTTACAGGGTAAACAGCTATGTCCTGACCTTTTAGAACTCGTAATGGATTTTCAATACATATCAACCTGGCAATTGTTTCACCAAGTTCGTCACGTATACTCTCGAACGCTGCGCTTATGCATGGTCTGCGGCTATCCAAATTGTGGCAGTCCGTTGCTACGAGCCAGGCCCAGCCTGAGCTTAAAAGCTGCCATCCGAACTTTTGAGCTGCCGGGCCAAAACGCCCAAGTAAACTGCCCGCTGTCACCTGCAGATGAGCCGAACATTCCAGCCATTTAAGCAATATATCCGGCTCTTTACCAAGCCCGGAATGTCGCTCCGGATGCGATAAAATGGCCTCAATACCCATAGAGGCCAGGTCGATAAGCAGCGGTTCAATATCAATAAGAACTTCGTGCGGAAGTTCCAGCAAAATATATTTGCCGCCATCGGCAAGCGTGAGTACTTTATCCGCTTCAAGCAGTTCGCAAATTCTTTCATCCACCCTAACATCTGCTCCTGCCATTACGCCAAGAGCGATATCATTGCTTTTTAGCTCTTCATTGATAACAGAAACTGCTTCTCTAACCTGTGCAGCTTCGTTGCACCCGCTAAATCGTCCTAATTGATGCGGCGTAGCTGCTACAGCAGTTACACCTTCGTTTACCAAAGCC
This sequence comes from uncultured bacterium, assembly GCA_913009355.1. Classification (GTDB taxonomy): domain Bacteria; phylum Planctomycetota; class Phycisphaerae; order Sedimentisphaerales; family Anaerobacaceae; genus CAJVYK01. Next base: position 9,606 of record CAJVYN010000045.1, read on the forward strand.
CGGCAAAGGAGAAGAGATTCGGACATTGTGGCCGGGCCGTCATCAAGACCAGCCAGACAATGGCAGTGGATATCAACATACTGCTCTCGAACGTAGCTATCATTGCTGACGTGTTTAGTTTCAAACAAATTGTCATTGACTTGTTTTGGCATACTTCTTAGAGACTCGGCTCAAATAGCGGTTTATACAACCGCAGCTTTTTTCCTTTCCCGGTCACCATAGCTTTTTCACCTGCTGACTCCTTAAACCCCGGGTCCAATCGTTATTACGCTCCAGATTCCGTTCTAACTGATTTTATCGGCGTTTTGTATCTGGCAGGTGTTCAGGGTATCTCTGGTTTTGGCCTTCTAAAAACCTGGTATTATGATTGGAGAATAACAATTGACCGGCTCCTGTTTCATAGTTTATATTTTGGTTTGGCAAGTAAGGAAATTCTTTTACATTCGAGATGGTGAGATTGTCTTACCGGAGAGTGAGGAGAAAAAATGAAAATCGGAATTATAAGCGATACTCACGATGCATATAAAAATGTACTTAAAGCAGTAAACGTTTTCAACGAGAAAAAGGTCAACTATGTTTTGCACGCCGGTGATATGGTGTCGCCATCTACGGCTGAGGCGTTTGCAGAGGTTACAGGCGCGAAATTTATAGCTGTTTTCGGGAATTGTGACAGCGATAAAGTTCTTTTAGCAAGTACGATTAACGATTTCGGAGGCCAGATTCACCAGGCACCATATACGGGTCAGGCTGGGGATAAGCGAATTTTTATGACGCATAGGCCGGACGTGCTGGAGGGCGTAATAGAAAGCGGCAAGTTCGATTTGGTTATCTATGGGCATACGCACAAGCAGGATATTCGCAAAATCGGCGAAACATTAGTGATTAACCCGGGCAAATCGGCTGGCAGACTGATGGGCAAATCCAGCGTGGTTGTGCTGGAGCTTGATGATATGAGTGCAGAGGTGATTTTACTGAAATAAAATCGTATGGCGCATATCGTATGTCATACTGCCTGTAACGGTCGCTAAGAACATCCGGGACAAGCCAGAGACGCTTGACATAAATTACTGCACGGCGTATCATTTGCAGCAAAGGCACTAAAATTCTCGGAGTAGATAAAATGGCCAAATCAAAAAAGAGTTGGGAAAAACGGCTGGCCGGTCAGCCCGACCCGTTGACAATTGATTTTGTAGAATCGTTGTCTTACGACAAACGCCTCTATAAATACGATATCGCCGGCTCAATCGCTCATGCCCAAATGTTGGCGAATCAAAAGCTGATTACTAAAGCCGAGTTTAAGCAGATCAAAAGCGGTCTGCTTGAAACGAGTGAGGAAATAGCTGATGGAAGATTCAAGTTCGACAAAAAATTTGAAGATATTCATATGGCTATTGAAGCGCGGCTGATAGCAAAAATCGGCGAAGCGGGCAGGAAGCTGCACACCGGCAGAAGTCGCAATGACCAGGTTGCCACCGATATGCGGCTCTGGATGCGAGACGAAATAGAAACTCTGCAAACAGAAATAACGCTGCTGCAAAAGGCGTTTGCTAAATTGGCGGGTAAATACATCAAGGATGTAATGCCGAGCTATACACATCTGCAACGTGCTCAGCCGATAGTTATTGCGGCGTATCTGTTGAGTTTTGTAGAACAGTTCGAGCGTGACTTTATTCGGCTTGGAAACTGTGGGCAGTTGCTCAATATTTCGCCGTTGGGTAGTGGGGCGGTGGCCGGCTCAACACTGCCGTTAGACAGAAAAAGCACAGCAGAACAACTGGGGTTTCACGGTATCAGCCGAAACAGTATTGATGCGGTGAGCGACAGGGATTTTTGCGCTGAATTTATTTTCGATTGTGCGCTTATCGCTGCGCATCTGTCCCGATTGGCTGAGGATTGGATAATTTATTCGACCAGCGAATTCGGCTTTGTGTCGATTGATGATAGTTTCTGCACGTCGTCGAGTATGATGCCGCAAAAACGCAATCCCGACCTCTTAGAGCTGATTCGCGGAAAAGCCGGTTCGGTTTATGGGGCATTGATGGCTATGCTGACTATCTTAAAGGGTCAGCCGACAGGTTATAATCGCGATTTGCAGGAGGATAAGATTCATATTTTCACCGCCGGTGATACCGTCAGTCAATCGTTGGATATGGCGACAGCGATTGTTTCGCATACCAAATTTAATACTAAGAAAATATCGTCTGGGCTGGATGAAGGGTTTTTGGATGCCACTGCCCTGGCTGAGTATCTGGTTGGCAAGGGAGTCGCTTTCCGCCAGGCGCATGGGATTGTCGGCTCGCTGGTCGCCCATTGTGAAAAGACAAATAAAAAGTTAGCTAACCTCGGCCTGGATGAGTTCAAGAAGTATTCGTCTTCGATTGAGGCGGATGTGTATGAATCAATCGGGGCTGTAAAGGTTGTGAGTAAATACGTTACCGAAGGGGCGGCTGGGCCAAAGCAGGCAAAGAAGCAAATTGCATATTGGCAGAAGCGGCTGGCACAACGATGAGTAACGGTGAAGACGAAATAACCGCTTGGTTTGCCCGTCAGAGCAAATTAGATGCAGCGGATTTTCCCATCGGTATCGGAGATGATATGGCCGAGATTCGACTGGGGGATGGAACGTGCGTTCTTATCACCACTGATATGCTGCTGGACGGCGTGCATTTCGACCTGAAAGAGGCAACTTTAAAACAGGTCGGGTATAAAGCAATGGCGGTCAGCCTTAGCGATTGTGCGGCAATGGCAACGGTGCCGGTTGCTGCGGTTGTTTCTGTCGCATTGCCAAAAGGATTCGGTGGGGAAGAATTAAAGCAGCTTCATTGCGGGATTAGTTCTGCCGGTGACAAATTCGGATGCGCTCTTGTGGGCGGTGATATTACGAGCTGATGGAGAAAATAAGATGAGAGCTTATGTTGTAAAATGCAAAAACGGAGGATATGTGGCCAATTTTGGTGGTGCTATAGATTTACGAGAAGCTAAATTGTTTCCGTTAAAAGCACTTGCTAAAGCAAACTGTGAGGGCAAAGAAAAGGTGGTGGCAGTTGATATTAAAATTGTGAAGAAAAAATGAATTATAGAGATATATTACAAAACATTGGCTGGCCTACTATTTGCCTGGTGCTCGATTTCGAGACTTACTTTGACTCGGAATATACCTTGAGTAAAATGAGCATCCCGGAATATGTTGCAGACGATAGGTTTGAGTTTACATGTTTGGGTGTCTGGGAATTAAGATTAGTGGATGACTCCGACATAATTTCCTTTTATGGGCCAGATGAAATCGGCTTTTATCTGAGGACATATCAAGGTGGCCTCGGTGAAAACCTTGAACGCTGTACAGTTGTTGTAAAAAATGCTAAATTCGATATACTTATATTAAAAGAAAAATTTGGCATAAATCCACCACACATAATTGACATCGAAGATTTATCACGTCATTACGATGCAAGAATGAAACACGACCTTGCTACTTTGGCTAAGATGTTCAAGCTGAAAGCTAAGGGCGATACTATGCAATTTAAAGGATTACATTATGAGGAACTCAGTGAAAGTACAAAAGCAGATTTATCAGGATATTGTAAAGGCGATGTTGAAATCGAATCTAAGCTTTTCAAGATATTACTACCTGAAATATCTAATCCTCATATTGAAATACCACTTGCTCGACATACTTTACAACTCTACCTTGAGCCAAAGATTGTGTTCGATATTTCAGAAGCCCGCAAACTTAAAGATAAAATGGAGCAAGAATCAGAAAACATACTTGAGAAAATAGGGCATACCAGGAAAGAAATTTCCGGGAATAAATCGTTTGTAGAAATAATGCAGGCTGCTCTGTCCGGCGATGGCACAGTCCCGACAAAAATGGGGAAAAGGGGGCCGATTCCCGCTCTCGCAAAAACAGATGAAGGTACAAGGTATCTTCTTACCCACCCCAATCAAGAAGTCAGGGAGCTTATGCAAGCTCGCCAGAGCATAAAATCCTGGCCACTGCACATTAAAAGAATCCAAAAAATGATAAAAGATCGGAAGAGCGTCGTGTAGGGAAAGAGTGTAGATCTCGGTGGTCGCCGTATCATTAAAAAAAAAAAATCACAAAAAAATAGAAGAAAAAACACCTGATTTAGAAAATATTGATCATTCTCTTACACATATGTATCCCTAACATCCACTCACACGCGCGACGTCGACATACGCGA
>CAJVYN010000046.1 GCA_913009355.1 uncultured bacterium
TTTTTTATCTTTTTTATTTTTTTTTTTTATTATTTTTTTTTTAATGATACGGCGACCACCGAGATCTACACTCTTTCCCTACACGACGCTCTTCCGATCTTGTCAGCCAGGCGAGGGGTGGTGGCGACGCTGTTGATTAAGGAAGGCCGACTACGCAAGGGCGATGTGGTGCTGGCTGGATGTGCCTTTGGCAGAGTGAAGGCATTGAAGAACAGTTACGGCAAAAGCATAAAGGCAGCTACAAGCTCTATGCCGGTGGAAATAACGGGTCTAAGCGTGCCGCCACGGGCAGGCGATAGATTCTACTGCCTGGATAATATCAACAGGGCTAAAGCCGCCGCTGAGGAAAACCAGGTACTCTCAAGGGAAAGTACTCTGGCAAAACGAACTCAGGTGACGATGGATAATTTATTCAGCCAGATAGAGGCCGGCAGTATCAAAGAATTAAATATTATCATCCGTGCCGATGTGCAGGGTTCGGTCGATGTTTTAACGAAGTATTTATCCGAGCTGAGTACCGACGAAGTGAAAATTAAAATTTTGCACGCATCACCAGGTACAATTACAGAAGGTGATGTTGTGCTTGCCGAGGCATCGAACGCTATTATTATTGGCTTTAACGTCGTCAGTGAAGATCACGTAGCTAAAATTGCCGATGCCAAGGGGGTTGATATAAGACTGTACACTGTAATCTACCGTATAACCGAAGATTTGCAAAAATCTATGGTTGGTCTGCTTGATCCGGAAGAGATAGAGAAGCCACTCGGCAGGGCTACGGTAAGAGCTACCTTCAAGGTTTCAAAAGTCGGTACGATAGCGGGTTGCTATGTCAATGACGGGATCGCGAAAAAGAAGGCGAAGGTGCGCCTGATACGCGATAATATTGTAATCAGAGATGACTTAACTATAGATTCTCTAAAGCATTTCAAAGATGATGTTCGTGAGGTCAAGGCGGGTTTGGAGTGTGGTATTAAGATAGTGAAATTCGACGATATTAAGGTCGATGATGTTTTTGACTTCTATGAAATTGTCCAGGTAGCCAGAACTCTCTAAGCGTATCTCGTGAAGCGTGAAGCGTGAAGCGTGAAGCGATAAAGGAGGCATACAGTATAAATGAAAAAATTAGAAATTTCAGGGATTTGGATGTCTGGAAGAAAGGTATGGAAATTGTGAAAAATGTGTACGAGACAACGGATGATTTTCCTAAACAAGAATTTTATGGTTTGGCCAACCAAATGCAACGTTGTTCTGTTTCCATACCGTCAAATATAGCCGAGGGCTTTAACAGATTACACAATAAAGAATATAAGCGGTTTTTGTACATAGCATTAGGTTCCTGTGCTGAGCTGGAAACACAAATCGAAATAGCTGCAGAACTAAAATATACAGACCAAAAAAGAAAAGCTCTTTTACTGGAAAAACTTGACCATGAGTCCCGTATGCTCAGGAATCTGATTAAAAAACTTAATTGAACATATTTCGTGAAGCACAAAACAAATACGAGATACTGCGCAGCACGCTTTACGGCGGAGATACGAGATACGAATTATTATGGCGACGAGAAGACAGGAAAAGGTGGCTCGACTGGTAAAAGAAGCGGTCAGCGACGCTATTGCCAGTCATCTTAGCGATCCGCGTATCGAGGGATTCGTGAGCGTTACGAGAGTTGAGATGGCCCCTGATTTGCGTGCTGCTGAGGTGTATCTTAGTATTTTTGGCAAAAATGAAGTCTCACAGAACAAAACTTTTGTGGCAATAACGCACGCAAGGGTGCGGATACAATCGCTGTTGGCCAGCAGAATACAGAGTAAGTTCTGCCCTGTTTTGCGTTTTCACAGGGATGAGAAATTCAAAAAGACAATGGAGATTATTAACATTATAGACCAGGCGGTCAGCGGATTGGAAAAGAAGGATATCGAATAGCGAAGTACGAGATATGAAAGACAGTAAAGAATATTCTCGAAAAGTACGTGATTTGTACCGCTCGTTAAAACGTAAATATCCGAAGGTCCAAAAAACTACGTACGATGACCCTGTGGAATCGCTTGTCTATGCTATCGTTAGCGAAAATACCAGCGAGTCGGCGACTCAATCCGCTATTAAGAGAATAGCTGATAATTTTGTTGATTTGAACGATTTACGCGTTTCGTTAACAGAAGAGATTGTCGAGATGTTGGGGGCGGATACGTCTCTTACAAGAGATACAGCTTTGACACTTTCAAGGGCTTTAGGTGCAGTATTCGGCGAGTATAATACGGTCAGCCTGGAGGCGTTGAAGAAAATCGGTAAACGGCCGGCCAGACAAGCTCTTGAGAAAATAGACGGTGTCAGTCGTTTCGTGATCGATTATTGCATGCTTACGTCTTTGCAAGCCCATGCCATACCCCTTACAAAAAAGATGATAGAATATTTAAGAAGCGATAAGATGGTCCATTCTATGGCCGACGAGCAGCAGATAGAAGGGTTTTTAGCCAGACAGATTTCGGCTGAAAATGCGTATGAATTTTATGTTCTTTTGCGACGCGAGAGCGAATCCCGCAAGGGCAGGAAAAAGACAAAGAATAAAGCTGCTCCCAAAGCCAAAACTAAAGCGGCAGCTAAAACCAAAACCAAAAAGAAAACAAAAAAAGTAAAAAGAAAGAAGTAAAAAGGCAAAAATAAAAAAGCCACAGAGAACCTGGAGCAGCATAGCCGCAACCAAAAAAGGATTTACCGCAGAGACCGCTGAGGTCGCAGAGAAAAGACAAAAAGGGCAAAAGCTCAAAGGGGTCAAAAAAAGATATAAGACTTTAAAGAAAAAAGAGTTATAAAAAGCGTTTAAAAAAACGTGCATAAAAAACAAGAAGTTGAAAGATTGTAGTACAGAGATAAAAAATATAGATTCCTGCTTCCGCAGGAATGACAATCCGTTAAATCTGTGCGGTCTGTGACAAAAAATATAAAGAAGGGATTGGCTATTATAAGATGTCGGAAGAGATACTAAAATTAGGTATTCCCGCAGGTAGTCTGCAAAAGGCGACGATTGAGCTTTTCGGCAGAGCAGGGTTTAACATTGCTGATTCTGACAGGAGTTTCCAGCCGCACATAGATGACGAGCAGATAGAGCTGATTGTGCTGAGAGCCCAGGAGATGAGCAGATATGTCGCCGACGGTATTCTCGACGCCGGCATTACCGGCTATGACTGGATAGTGGAGAACGGCCTGGATGTGGTTGAGATTGATGAGCTTGCCTACAGCAAAGCGACCAGTAAGCCGGCCAAGTGGGTATTGGCTGTGCCTAATGAGTCGAAAGTGACAAAGCCGGAAGATTTAGAAGGGTGCATAGTTGCAACTGAGCTGGTCAACGTGACAAAGAAGTATTTCGCAGATAAAAAAACGAGTGTAAAAATCGAATTCAGCTGGGGCGCTACCGAGGTAAAGGCCCGGCTGGTGGATGCGATAGTGGAACTTACCGAAACCGGCGCATCACTGAGGGCAAATAATCTGCGAATAATAGATGCCGTGATAACCTCTACGACAAGGTTCATTGCAAATGAGAAGGCCTGGCAGGATAAATTCAAACGGGAAAAGATAGAAGACGTTGTCGTTTTACTTAAGGCGGCAATCGATGCCCGCAGTAAAGTCGGTTTGAAAATGAACGTAAAAAAGGCCGACCTGGAATCGACACTGAAGGTTCTGCCTGCTGAAAAAAGCCCGACTGTTTCGAGCTTGGCTGATTCCGATTATGTGGCGATAGAAGTGATTATCGAAGAGAAAATCGAACGGTCACTTGTTCCAGCTTTGAAGCGGGCGGGTGCGTCGGGAATAATCACTTATCCTCTTAATAAAGTCATCCACTAACTCAAACTGACCGAGGCCAGTTTGAAAAATTAAAAATCAAAGTGTAAAAATCAAAATTGCGGAATCCCGACGAAGTCGGAATGACTTTTTGATTGTTTTTTATTTTACCGAACATATTATTAAATAATGAGTTATAGCAATTTTGGGCCGTAAATCGGTCAGTTTGAACACTAACTTGATTGCACTCGAATATAAATCACTTCTGAATTAACGATAGAGTTCAGCGTAGCCACTATCCGCTGTTACTACCCATTATTATTATTGTAGGGGTATCCATTTTTGACGTAAATAGAAAATAGGGCGACTGCCCAATTAACGTTCAGTGGAGAATTTTGTTGCAAAGTTGCCCTCTATTATTGACAATCGATAATCGTAAATCGTAAATCGTAAACTTGTGGTGAGCGAAGTCGAACCATCGAAAATTGATTATGGTTTTTACCCTGCATAGATACATATTTCGCGAGGCCTTCAGGGTTTTTGTCCTGGCGGCGGTGGCTCTGACACTAATGATGAGTCTGGGTAGTATCCTGCGCCCTGTTCAGGAATACGGCGTAGGACCTCGGCAGGTGCTCCATCTTATGGGCTATTTTCTGCCGATAACGCTGACGTTCGTACTGCCGATGGCGGCTTTGTTCGCGACTGCTCTGGTTTATGGCCGTCTCGCAAGCGATAATGAACTTGACGCCTGCAGAGCGAGCGGCATAAGTCTGCTGACGCTGATTTATCCGGGGCTGGCACTGGCAATTATGGTGGCGATTGCAAATCTGATTTTGAGTTTTCACGTGATGCCGGTTTTCGTAAAACGCGCAGAAGCATCTCTCAAAGCCGATGCAAAACAGATAATTTTCCGCAATATTCAACGAAAAGGATACTATGAGGCCCCGGACGGTCAGTACCTGATTTATGCCGACCAGGCCAACCTGCAAAACGGTACGCTTTCCGGTGTGGTCATCATTTCGGTGGATGACGGCGCAATAGGAAAGATTATTACCGCTGAAAGTGCAGGTGTAGTTTTCAATCCGCATAAAAGATTTAACGAAGTACAAATAACAGCATATAACAGCTATCAAATGGACTTTGAGAATGTGTGGTCTCTCGGATTGTCATCGTTTACGAAAGAATTCGGCTCGCTGATGGGCGATGATATAAAGTTCAAGAAGATAGAGGAAATGAAGATAATTCGGGTTGACCCGATGTATTTTTATCCAATCGAAAAACTGGCTCGCCAGATTTACGCACAGTTTACGGTGGAGTTGTTGGCACAGGATATCACTGCTAAGATAGCTGATGATACCGACGGCTTCTATGACCTGCTCGGCGAGCCGAACTCCGTTAAATTCACTGCAGGTAGTTGCAATGCGCGAGAAGATAAAAAAGTCGAACTGTCCGGAGAAATTGTGGTTGTCGAATATGATACGGACACCAAACAGCCTTTGCGCACGCTGCGCTGCACAAAGGCTTTGCTGCATATTGAGGGCGATGAATTGGCACCGACTTTGACGATGGAACTCTACAACGCCACGTGGCAGCGTATGGACGGCTCAGAAGGTTTGGCTGGACGGCAAATTATTCGAGGATTGATTCCTGAAGTAGATAAATTCAAAACAGCTGATGTTCTGGAAACTATAAAACCGGCTTCGATTGCCTCGGCACTGCGAGAGGGGCCAAGCCCGAAACTAATGGCTTTGCAAAATGGGCTTCAAAGAAAGATACAAAAAACGTTGATTTCAATAAAAGCTGAGATACACTCCCGGCTGGTATTCGGAATAGGCTGTGTGCCGTTGATAATGATCGGTATCGGCCTGGGTATTATCAAAAAGGGCGGACATCTTCTTAGCGCTTTCGGCGCAAGTTCGGTGCCCGCTGCGGTGCTGATAGTCTGCATAATGATGGGCAAAAACATCGCCAAAAACCCCAATGCACAGGCTGGTTCGGGCATAGTATTGATGTGGGCGGGGTTGGTGTTTCTATCCTTGTTGGCTGTAGGTATATATCGCAAGTTACTGAAGAATTAAAATCATACAAGATATTCGATATTCGGATTTATACGACGTACGGAATTGATATGAAAATATTGGACAAGTATGTTGCAAAGAATTTTTTGATTGGCTATGCAATAGCTTTTTGTGTGCTGATAGGTTTGCGAATAATTATCGATTTGTTCGTGAATCTCGATGAATTTACCGAGCATGCCGACCTTGGCGTCCTGGCTGTTATTAAAAACATATTGCTGTTTTACGGTCTGAATATCACCCTTTATTTCCGTGACTTTGCCGGAATGATAACCGTAGTTGCAGCTGTATTTTCGTTAGGCAGGATGGTTCGCTGCAATGAGTTAGTGGCAGTGATGGCTTCGGGGGTTAGTTTGAAGCGGGTGATTGCGCCAATAATAATCCTGTCAATACTGCTGACGGTTCTGTTGGTGGTTGACCAGGAATTTTTAATACCGCCACTTGGCGATAAGCTTGTGCGCAGCCAGGACGCTATTCCCGGCCAGGAAACCTATGATGTATGGTTTATTGCTGATGGTAATGGCTCACTGATTTGCTCTCGGAGATTTGACGTAAAAACCTCAACGCTATATAAGCCAACTATCATCACTCGCAAGAAGAAGGCCGGGTCGGTTATTTGGGAAGTAACCGGCCGAATATCAGCCGAAAAGGCGGTTTACAACTCTGAAACCGGCAGGTGGGATTTAATTAACGGTCTGTTTACTGAAAAAGACTCCGATAGAGGTGCCCAGCCGATACTTTCTTATGCCAGTGATATTACCCCCAAAGACATCCCTGTCAGGCGCAAGTCCAGAAATAAAACTCTGCTAAGTTGGCGGCAGTTGGCCGCTCTGGCAGAGCAGAAAACAAAAATCAAAGACGTGGCACTGCTGTACTCACAAATGCATTTCCACATTACTGAGCCGATTATCAATCTGGTGATGCTTATGATAAGCCTGCCAATCCTGGTTTGTCGCGACCCAAGGTCTATGAAGTCGGCTGTTGCGATTAGCTTTAATATAACGGCGGCGTGTCTTGTCGTAACTTTTATCTGCAAAATGTTCGCTACAGAGGTTGTTTTTGACAGAGTAATGCCGGCGTTGTGGGCATGGCTGCCGGTCTTTATCTTCGCACCAATAGCTGTTATTGAATTGGATTCAATGAAAACATAATCTCGTATTTTGTACTTTTCATGCTTCACGAGATATGCTCTCGCGGATTTCTTTATTTATCCTGATGCTGCACCATGCCTTTCCGCACATTGAGCAGTAATCGGCTGATGATAATTCTTCGGCTCCGGTTTCCCTGCAGGCCTGGCGGTGTATTTTCTCAGCCGTTTGGGGGTCGAGCGATTCGGCCAGATGTGTTTTCCAGTCCAGATTGCTCCGTGCAATGCTAAGTTTTTTGTCGCGGTCGGCGACGCCCTTTAGGCCGCGTGCAATATCCGCGGCGTGTGCTGCAATTTTTGATGCGACGACCCCGACTCTTACGTCATCTGCGTTCGGAAGTCCTAAATGCTCTCTTGGTGTAACATAGCACAAGAATGATGCTCCGTAAAAGGCGGCAGCAGTTCCGCCAATTGCTGATGTTATGTGGTCATAGCCGGGTGCAATGTCAGTTACGACCGGGCCGAGAACGTAAAAGGGAGCACCGTTGCATATCTTTTGCTGAATTTGCATATTGTGTTGTATCTGGTTGAACGGCACGTGGCCGGGACCTTCGACCATAACCTGACAGCCCTTCTGTTGTGCTCTTTGGGTCAACTCCCCGAGAGTTCGCAACTCTGCAATTTGGGCCTTGTCGGTGGCGTCGGCGATTGCGCCGGGGCGAAAGCCGTCACCGAGAGAAAAGCAAATATCATACTCAGCCATTATGTCACATAAATCATCGAACATCTCGTACAGCGGATTTTGCCTGTTGTGATAGAGCATCCATTTGGCTAACAGCGCTCCGCCACGGCTGACAATGCCTGCAACTCGATTTTTAAGTAGCGGCAGGTGCTCTTTTAATACGCCGGCGTGAATAGTGAAAAAGTCCACGCCTTGTTTGGCCTGCTTTTCAATAACCTTAAGAATTGCCTTGCTGTCTATATCCTCGACGTTTCTGTCAATAATAACTTCATAAATCGGTACAGTTCCAAATGGTACGGGACATTCGGCTAACAATCTCTGGCGAATAACGTCGAGGTCGCCGCCGGTACTCAAATCCATAATTGCATCTGCGCCAACGGACAGAGCGACTTGCATCTTTTCGATTTCCGCTTCTGCGGAACAGCGAACGCTGCTTGTACCAATATTTGCATTTATTTTTGTGGTAAGTGCCCGTCCAATGCCGACTGGCTTTAGATTGGTTTTGATGTGCAGTTTGTTCGCAGGTATTATCAATCGGCCGGCAGACATTTCTGCGCGGACAAGCTCAGCTTCCAGATTCTCGGTCTTGGCGACAAATCTGACCTGGTCGGTAATTACCCCCGTCTGTGCGATTTGTAATTGTGTTGCCATTTAATCACTTTCCTACGCAGGCCTGACCACTTATCCAGCGGTTATCCTGATCAGGTTCAAAGGGTTTTTTCTCAGAGACGCCCTTTGGCGAATCACCCCTAGCGAACTGCTTTTATTATAGCTTATCGCTCTTGTCGGTCAAACAAATATTTAACTCTATCAAATGGGCGGTAAAGGTAGATGCTGACAATTACTGCTTAATATTTTGTATCCGGTTTCCGACACAAGAATATCGTCTTCTATTCGCACGCCCAATTTGCCCGGTATATATACGCCCGGCTCAATCGTGAAGACCATCCCGGCTTCCAACTTGCCTTCGCTGTTGGCTGCAATAACCGGCTCTTCGTGCACTTCCAGTCCCAGGCCGTGCCCCGTTCCATGGCCATATACGGGCAGGCCGTATTTGCTAATCACTTCTCTGGCGGCTGCATCTATCTGTCGAATTTCGACGCCCGGCTTTACCATTTTTAGCGCAGCGGCCTGCGCTTCCTGCACAGCGTTATAAACCTTTCTATAAAAGAGATTCGGCCTGCCAACGGCAAAGCATCGGGTCAAATCGCAGCAGTAGTTTTTGTATCTGACGCCGAAATCGATAAGGATTGAATCATTTGTTTTGAGCTTCCTTGCGCCCGGCTGATGGTGGGGGTGCGAAGCGTTTGGACCAAATGCAACGATAGTATCGAAGCTGTTTACCGCTCCCAATTTACGAATTTGAAAATCCAGCATACCGGCCAATTCGTTCTCGGTTATCCCTGTTTTTATGTATCGCAGGGTTTGCTTGAGGGCTTGGGCTGCGATTTGTGCTGCGGCCCTGATAGCTGCGATTTCACCGGCATCTTTGCTGCTGCGGACTTCTTCGATAATATTCGCAACTGATTTGAGTCGGGCCTTAACCTGCTTTTTCAGCGCCTCGAAAGCGGCAATCGTTGTGGACTTTTCAATAGCTACTGTTTGTACCGAGCTTAGTTTTTTTATCAGTTTGGATATCGCTTCTACCATTGGCCCGGCTCGCTGGATTACTCTACAAGAAGGGCATTGATTTTGTGCCTGTTCGGTATATCTGCTGTCGGTTAAAAGATAGACTCCAGCCGGTGTAATTGCCACCCAGCTATCGCTGCCTGAAAAGCCGGTCGTATAAGTTACGTTGGCCGGCTTTGTTAATATAAGGCAGTTTATCTTCTTCTTATTTAGCCGGCGTCGAACCGCTTTGATACGTTTTTTTATAATTCCGTCGTTCATTTTCTGTTCACTAATCGATTAACTGCTTATTAGAGATTGCAAATACAATTGATTAACATCACCTGCGCAAAAAATAAAGGTTTTTTTATGCAACGTTCGGTTTTGCACCGTTTTATTTTTCATATTTTGTCAGATTAAGGCTTTGCTTAAGAGTGTTCTTTTCGTTAAACTGATACACGGTAGATGAGTGAATGGGAGGATGAGAGAATATACAGGCAACTTAGGTCACCGTTGTACTGGAGGCTGCCCCGGTGATTGTGGCCCATACCCTGACGTTCATTGCTACACAGAATATAAGTGCAGGGAAGATCTTATACGGCCTGGTGTCTGTGGCGAAAAAGAAGGGGCACCGATGGGACTCGCGTGTTTAGAAGCCGGTACGTATTTCTGGTGCATACCCTGTAAAAAGGATACCGCTGACCCAGGGGAAAAGTTCTATGTAATAAACTCAAACTGACCGATGGCCAGTTTGAAAAATTAAAAATCAAAGTGTAAAAATCAAAATTGCGGAATCCCGACAAAGTCGGGATGACTTTTTGATTATTTTCTGTTTTACGGAACATATTATTAAATAATGAGTTATAGCAATTTTGGGCCGTAAATCGGTCAGTTTGAGTAATAAATCAGCAAGCTTGTCAGTGATCTGTGCCTTCAAACTCATCTTATGAATATATGACAGACTTGAAGCAAATTGTGGATTTTCGATAGGAGTATTAGCTATGAAAACAGAAATCATCTTGAGCACAACAAAGCTCTGTGTGGTTATTCTGCTTGCCTTACCTAATTTTGCTAAAGCTGAAAATTCAGAAGGTATCACAACAAGCGAATTTCGGTCAGTTGCCTTTGACAAAATACCCCAGATTCTAACTATGATATCGGATAAGGTACGCAGTAATTATGAGCGCATCAAGACCTGGCAGGGCGAGTTGAGTGTTGTAACGGATTATATCTATGAAGGAAGTGCTGCTGAAAGAGTATTTAAGACAAATACAACTTCAGTAGGAAATGTTCCAAAAATAGTGGGTGAGCACAGAGAGACGATTATTGAATTTTCTCTGGATGCTGAAAAGGACTTTTTGTATGCAAACTATCGCCCTATAAAACCACTGCAGTATATGGATCTTGAAAGTGGAAGGGAACTGGGAGCAAAAGGAATACTTGGCCGTCGAAGAGCCATAATCACGCCTGAATATCAACTCCACTGCACTGGCGATACAATGCGTGATGGTGTTGTTATGAGCCGCAAAGCTGTTAAAAAAATACGTGAAAAAGAGCCAACATGCACAGATACAACCACGCCTGTCTTTGACCCGAGAAAAAGTTTTGAAGCTGGAGGCCCCATCTGGGGAACACTTTCCCGCGTGCTGCAACATATCGATCTACAGGGGGAGTATAGTGTTGATAAGTATGATTTGAAGATGGAGAAACGTACGGATGGCAATACCACAGAATACAGAATAGTCTTGCCAGGCAAGATAACAGCTACGGATTATCTCTTTGTAACAATGATTTTCTCCGGTGAGAAGGGCTTTAATGTTACTTCATTTGAAGTGACCGATCCTAATGGTAGATTATTGCAAAAAGCTACATGGGATTATGCGTTAGTCGATAGCATTTATTTGCCGAGCAAAACAACTGAGCAGCATTTTGAGCGGGAGAATGGTCAACTTCGCTATGATAGAATAAGCACTTTCAGAAATTTATGGGTAAATCAGCCTATGCCGGCAGAGACATTTACCTATAAAAATCTCGGTTTAAAAAATGGCGATAAGTTTATAGACAAAATTCTGGGCGAAGAGTACATCTATCAAGACGAAGCCCTTATTCCGGTAAGCAAAGAAAAGTAGGTTGAAATTATTCCGTCATAAGATCCGCTGTTAAATCAGCAGCCATACCATTATAATAATCCTGTCGAAAATTCCTTGCTTAAGAGTGTTCTTTTCGTTAAACTTTAAAAAATATAAAAGATTAACCGCAGAGAACGCAGAGAAATCAATAGAAAAAGTTAAACATCATAATAATGTGGCAAGAAACAAAAACACTGTTAATCCGTGTCTAAAAAATAAATTGGCTAAAACTGCCTCAATCTAATTTGGAGATGGAAATATGAAACGCAATTGCCTGGTTTTAACGGTTCTTGTCGTCGGGGCTGTTTGCCTCCTGCAAATTGGCTGTCAAGAGCGGGTTGTAGTAACGCCCAAATCTCAACTTGAACTAACATCGCCCGAACCGGTGGTTAGTCCGACAAAAACTGAAGCTGCTCCCAAGGTCAATGAACCGTCGCCGGAGATTACATTTGAAAATGTGGTTCACAATTTCGGCGAAGTCGGTCCTGAGACGGAGAATATTTGTGAGTTTAAATTTACAAACACAGGCAAAGGCCTGTTGAAAATAACAAAGGTTACCAAGACCTGCGGTTGTACGCCCTATACCCTTGAAAAAACCGAATATGCATCCGGCGAAAGTGGAACGTTAAAAGTAAGGTATAACTCAAACAAACGTCCCGGCTCAACGACCAGACGTTTGTATATGTACAGCAATGACAAAAATAATCCCAAGGTTGGGCTGACCATAAAGGCCAAAATTGTACTGAAAATCGATTACGAGCCGAAGAAACTGAACCTGCTGCTTAGGGATGAAAATGCCGGGTGTCCGGAAATTACGATTCGCAGCCTTGATAATCAGCCATTTGCGATAAAAGGGTTTAAATCGACTGCCAATTCCATAACTATTGATTACGATAGTTCAGTGAAAGCGATGGAATTTGTTCTTCAACCAAAGGTCAATATGGAAAGACTTAAAAAAAGTCTGGATGGGCGTATCGAGATTAGCCTGACTCATCCGGAAGTCGATACGATTACTATTCCCTTTAAGTCGCTTCCGGAATTTAAAATTAGCCCGCCTTCCCTTATCATTTTCAAGGCTGAACCACAAAAGCCCGTAATAAAGGAAGTCTGGATACT
Organism: uncultured bacterium; assembly: GCA_913009355.1. Lineage (GTDB taxonomy): Bacteria > Planctomycetota > Phycisphaerae > Sedimentisphaerales > Anaerobacaceae > CAJVYK01. The sequence continues at coordinate 12,535 of CAJVYN010000046.1, forward strand.
CAACAACTATGAGGAGGATTTCGAGGTTGAGTCGCTGTCATCGAAGAAAAATATTATAAGGGTTTTGAGCCAGGAGAAAGTTGGTAGTCGTTATAAGTTTAAACTGGAGATAATGCCGCCGGCTGCCGAAGGTAAAGTAAGGATTTTCACAGACGTGTTTTTTGTGAATATAAAAGGCGGCGAGAAGCTGGAAATTGCCTGCCGCGGGTTCTATTCAAGGAAAAAATAGAGTATTGCTCTGTTACTTGTAATTTGACGGGCTGTCATTGCGAGCGGAGCGAAGCAATCTCAAATCTAACGGTTGAGATTGCCACGGCCTTTCAGGCCTCGCAATGACAACTCCTCGATTGAGCAGTAACAGAGTAGTAGTTAATCTGAGGGTCGTTAGCCTGCCACGGCGGGCGTTGGCACGGCGGGTGGATAGTAGGAACCTGCCAGTGAAACTGGGGGGCTGAATATTACGTATGATGCGATTAGTAACTTGCATTTTTGTGTTGGCGACAGGGGCCTTGTGTGCATTAGCTGTGTCAACGAAAGAACCGGCAAAATCGGCCTCTGAAACTGATGTGATTACGGTTTTTTTGACCGGCAATGAACTTGGACAGTTGCAGCCCTGCGGCTGTTCCGGCGGACAACTCGGGGGACTTGACAGACGCTCGGCGGTCTTCGACGGCGTGCCCGTACAAAGAAGGTTGATTGTTAATACGGGCTTGCTTGTGGGAGAGAGAAGTGAGCAGAATCTAATCAAGTTTAATATAATAATCCAGGCGTTTAGTCTGCTCGACTACGATTTAGTCAATCTGACTGAAAAAGATATCGAAATAGCGGAAAACCTCGGACTTTTGGACAGTATCGGCTCGGTTTTTAATATCATAAGTTCTCACGGCCCGGCTGATGTGAATGTGCCGGTGAAATTTACAAAACAGTTTTCACTGCAGGAAGAAACCGTGGCTGTGACAGTGGCAGCCTTTGATGTAGAATCGTGGCCGATAGAGCAAATCAATGAACTTTTTGGTCCACGGTCGAATCTGCATTCGGTCAACATTCTAATCCTCAATACCCGTGATGCCGGCGATATCGATAAAATCGTGAAAATGGGAATTGTGGAGATCGGAAGAGCACACGTCTGAACTCCAGTCACATTCCTTTATCTCGTATGCCGTCTTCTGCTTGAAAAA